>NZ_JARVSN010000027.1:0-165135 GCF_030209165.1 Pseudomonas sp. fls2-241-R2A-110
GTTACTTGGCGCTTCTCCAAGTGACCCGCCGTAAAGGCGGAACCAATAGCCGCCACTACCCCAAAAACGGATATGCCCCCAACCTCAACCTCAACCCCAACCCAAAAACAGTCTTAAGTGAACAGCATCACGCTGATGAGGCGGGGCCTTATGAGCCTGTTACCAGCGGCCATAACCGTGGGGAGGGCCATAGTAACCACGCGGTGGGCCGTAATAGCCACGTGGCGGTCCGTAGTAAACCGGCGGTGGTGCGTAGTAGACCGGTTGCTGCACGTAGACCGGTGCCGGCTGGTAGTAAACCGGTGGCGCCGGTTGCACGTAGACCGGCTGCGGCTGCGCGTAAACCGGTTGTTCCACATAAACAGGCCGGTTGCTGTTGATAATGGCCGAACCGACGATGGCCGAGCCAACGATCGCGCCAAATACCGCTGGACCTTGCCAACCGCCACCGCCGCCATGGGCTTGCGCTTGCCCTGCGATAGCGAGTGCGCCAATCAGCAAAGCTACTGTGGGGATTTTACGGATCATGATAATTCCTCGGTTCTTCGACCCGGCGCTTGGCTCTGCAATAGACCCAAGGATTGTCGCGGGGATACATCTAAGACAGCGTTTTTTTCAAAATCAGCACAGCCGATTGGTAAATTTTGTGTAAGGTCTGTACCGGTTTGCTGACGGTCCGGCGATACCTTGTGCGGACCCGCCGTTATGATCGAACACAGCGTATGGAATGGCTAATCCCGTCCATCTGAAAGTGCTATTGAAGGAGAAGTTTCATGCAGATGAACCCCAACAGAGACACCCGGTTATGCATGTCGCTTTCCGGGCGCCCCGGTAACTTCGGCCTGCGGTTCCACAATCATCTGTATGAACAACTGGGCCTGAATTTCTATTACAAGGCCTTCAGCAGTCAGGATTTGCCGGGTGCGGTCGGCGGTATCCGGGCGTTGGGTATTCGCGGTTGCGGGGTGTCGATGCCGTTCAAGGAGGCGTGTATCGCATTGGTTGATGAGCTGGATGCGTCCGCCGCGGCCATTCAATCGATCAACACCATTGTCAACACCGACGGCCACCTCAAGGCCTACAACACCGATTACATTGCCATCGCGCAATTGCTCGACAGCCACGCAGTGCCCAAGGACTCGACCTTTGCCCTGCGCGGCAGCGGCGGGATGGCCAAGGCCGTGGCCAGCGCCTTGCGCGATGGCGGCTATAAAAACGGCCTGATTGTCGCCCGTAACGAGCGCGCCGGGCGTGCGCTGGCGCAGTCATTGGGCTATGAGTGGCAGGCGGAACTGGGCGACCGACACCCGCAAATGCTGATCAATGTCACCCCGATTGGCATGAGCGGCGGCCCGGAGGCCGATCAACTGGCCTTTGATGCTGAAACCATCGCTACAGCCGAAACTGTCTTCGATGTGGTGGCGATCCCCTCGGAAACACCGCTGATCGTGCGCGCTCGAGCCGAAGGCAAGCGGGTAATCACCGGGCTGGAGGTGATTGCGATCCAGGCGTTGGAGCAATTTGTGCTGTACACCGGCGTGCGTCCGACCGAGGAACAGTTTCAAAGGGCCGTGGAGTTTGCCCGTAGCTGACCCGACTTGCCCGCGAGTGCCGCGCTCGTTCGCACGTCTGGAGCTTTATCGTCGGGTTATTCGAGACGGGCCAGGCGCTCTTCCAGCGCTGCAATGCGCGCTTCGAGCTCTTCGATTCGCTCAATCGACACGCCGCTACCGGTGCCACGTTCGACCGGGTTCTGCCGGGCGGCGAGGATGGCTTCGATATCCGCCGGATCACCCAGGGCGTGCATGTAGCGGTCTTCCCGCTGCCCGGCCTGACGCGGAATCAGAAGGGCCAGGCCACGAGCAATCAAGCGCTCCAGTTGATGCACGACCTGTTCGGCGTCCTCGAATTCATGCATGCGCCCGCTGCGGGTCAGTAGCTCATTGACTGTCTGCGGGCCACGCAGGAACAGCAGCCCCGTCAGGATCACCTGCGCCGGCACCAGTTCCAGCGCCTTGTCGACCTTATGCTCCCAGCGGTCGGCGCGACTGCCCATGACCAATTTGGTGAAGCCTCGGCCTTCGAGCGCGCGCAGGCTTTGGCCGACCTGGCCCTGGGTGAGGTTCATCACCGGTTCGCGGCTGGTTTTCTGGTTGCAGGCGATCACCAGAGCATTGAGGGTCAGTGGGTAGGTTTCCGGGCTGGTGGCCTGTTTTTCGATCAGTGACCCCAGAATCCGGATTTCCGTGCTGTTGAGCCGAGGCTCGTCAAACGTCGTCTCTTGCTCGATACTCATGATGCTGCATCCTTACCCGATTCATATTGTTAGTCCGCTGGCGAGCACTTTAGATCGGCGGGCGCCGATGGCAACCAAATTTGTTGCTCACGCTTGCCTAAAGCCATGAAATCTACATAATTCGTTAACGTTTTTTTTACAATTCTGCGGGCACCGTATGCGGGGTCGCGGGCCTAACCGCACAAGGACGCGGGCCCCGGCATATCGACGATGCCACGGGTCTGTGACTGCACTCTGGAGCAAGGCATGAAATTGACGTTGTCATTGTCCCCCGATAATGCGCTTATCGGCGGGGCCTCGCTATGACCATTCTGGTCACCGGCGCCGCTGGTTTTATTGGTTATCACACGGTTCAGCGTTTGTGCCGTGAAGGTCTTGAAGTCGTCGGTATCGATAATCTCAACGACTACTACAGCGTCGAACTGAAACAGGCTCGGCTCAAGGAACTGGAGGCGTTGCCGGGCTTTCACTTCCAGATACTGGATATCGTCGACAAACCGGCGTTGATGGCGCTGTTCAAAGAGCGTTCATTCACCCACGTCATTCATTTGGCAGCCCAGGCAGGCGTTCGCTACTCGCTGGACAACCCGGATGTGTACGCGCAATCGAACCTGACCGGTTTTCTGAATGTGCTGGAAGCCTGTCGGCATCATCGCCCCGAGCATTTGATTTATGCATCCAGTAGCTCGGTGTATGGCACAAATGGCAAAATGCCGTTCTGCGTTGAAGATGCCGCCGACCATCCGATTTCCCTGTATGCCGCCAGCAAACGCGCCAATGAGTTGATGGCGCACAGCTATTGCCATCTCTATGGGATGAAAGCCAGCGGCCTGCGGTTTTTTACCGTTTATGGTCCTTGGGGGCGTCCCGACATGGCGCTGTTCAAGTTTACCGAAGCGATTCTTAACGGCAGGCCGATCGACATCTACAACCAGGGGCTGATGTCGCGTGACTTCACCTACATCGATGATATCGTCGAAGGCATCGCCCGTTTGCGCACCCGGCCGCCGCTCGCGCAAGGATCGGCTGAGGGTGCCAACCGGATTTTCAACATCGGGCGCGGCGAACCGGTCGCGCTGTTGGACTTCATCGATTGTCTGGAGTCCGCACTGGGGGTGAAAGCGCAACGCAATTTCTTGCCAATGCAGGCAGGCGACATGGTCAAGACATGGGCCGACGTTTCGGCCTTGTCCAACTGGGTCGATTACAGTCCACAGGTCGCCGTTGAAACCGGCGTCAAAGAATTCGTGAAGTGGTATCGCCACTTTTATCAGGTGTAATTCGTTCGCCCTTGATAAAAAAACCAAGGAAAAAGAGGGCCTGTATGAGCCATGACATTTTTGTATCCGTGCTGATTCCAGCAAAGAATGAAGCAAACAACCTGGTGCCTTTGATTGAGGAAATTCGTGTTGCCTTGGCCGGTGAGCGTTATGAAATCATAGTCGTCGACGATGGCAGCACCGATACCACGTTGCAGGAGCTGGGGCAGATCAGAAATGGCGGCTTGAGCGAATTGCGTATCCTGCATCATGACCGTTCGCTGGGCCAAAGTACCTCGCTCTACCACGCGGCTCAGGCTGCTCGTGGGCAATGGCTGGCAACACTCGATGGCGATGGCCAGAACGATCCGGCGGACATTCCCGGAATGTTGGCGCTGGTACGCAGCCAGCAGGGTGTCGCCGACCTGCAACTGGTCGCCGGGCATCGGGTCAATCGTCGCGATACGGCAAGCAAGCGCTGGGCGTCGCGATTTGCCAACGGCCTGCGTCGCCGCCTGCTCAGGGACGACACGCCTGACACCGGTTGCGGGTTGAAAGTGATCGAGCGTGCGGCGTTTTTGCGCCTGCCGTACTTCGACCATATGCATCGGTTCATTCCTGCGCTGATCCAGCGCCAAAACGGCCGAATGGTCGTCCATCCAGTCAACCACCGGGCCCGCACCGCCGGGGTGTCCAAGTACGGCAATCTCGATCGTGCCCTGGTAGGCATTCTCGATCTGTTCGGCGTCTGGTGGCTGATCAAGCGCACTCGGCTCAATACCGATGCCCAGGAGGTTCAGGAATGAATCTCTCAAGAGAAACGTTGTGGCTGGTGGTCGGGTTTACCGGCCAGATCGCTTTTACCGGTCGTTTTGTCTTGCAGTGGCTGTACAGCGAATACAAGAAACGCAGTGTGATTCCGGTGAGCTTCTGGTACCTGAGCATCGTCGGCAGCACCTTGCTGCTTTTTTATGCGATTTACCGACAAGACCCGGTGTTCATCGCCGGTCAGGCGTTCGGTTCCATCGTCTATTTCCGCAACCTGCAATTGATTGCGAAAAGCAGGCACCCGAAGGAATAAATCATGCGCAGATCCCTTTCTCCCCGGGTTGAATGCCTGGGCTTGATGCTGCTTGCTTTCTTGTTGATCGGTGCAGGACTCGGGCTGCGTCAGCCACTGAACGTGGATGAGGAGCGCTTCCTCGGTGTGGCGCTCGAGATGCTGCATAACGGTTCGTGGCTGATTCCTCACCGCGCCGGGGAAATCTACGGGGATAAACCGCCCATTTTCATGTGGGCAGTGGCGTTCTTCACCTGGCTCACCGGCAAACCTGATATTGCCCTGTACATACCCGGCCTTTTTTCGGCTGTGACGGTCACTGCCATGGTCTACGACCTGGCCCGCCGGCTATGGAATCAGCGCATCGGTCGCACGGCGGCGCTCTTGTACCTGGCCACGTATCAGACCTACAGCATCCTGCGCACCGGCCAGATCGACAGCTTTCTGATTCTGTTCACGTCCCTGGGCATGTACGGGGTGGCGCGTCACTTGCTGGTCGGGCCGGCCTGGCGCTGGTTTTACGTAGGCTGCGCCGCGATGGGCATTGGCGTCATCACCAAAGGGGTCGGCTTCGTTCCGGCGCTGATGCTGATTCCATATGCCTATGCGGTGCGCAAAGGTTGGTCGGGCGTAGTGGCCATGCCCGGCGAAAAGCGCAAGTGGTCGCTGGGCTTTTTGGTCTTCCTGGGCGCTATCGCCATCTGGTTGCTGCCGCTGGCCTTGTCCATCGTGCTCAATGGCTCGGCTGATGAGGTGGCGTATGCGCGCGAGATCCTGTTGCGCCAGACCGCGGGGCGCTATGCCGCTGCGTGGGACCATCGAGAGCCGTTCTGGTATTTCTTCGTCAACGTAATTCCCCAATACTGGTTGCCGCTGGTCCTGGTCCTGCCGTGGCTGGTGCCTGCCTGGCGCAGGCAGCTTGCCAAGCGTGACGGTCGAGTGTTGGTGCTGCTTGGCTGGGTGGCGCTGGTCGTGCTGTTTTTCTGTCTGGCCAGTGGCAAACGCAAGTTGTACATCTACCCGGCGCTGCCTGGGTTGGTGCTGGTCTCGGCGCCGCTGATTCCCTGGTTGCTCAAGCGCTGGTTCGCCAAGCGCCCGCGCGGACGACGGATTTTTCAGGCGGTGGTGGTGAGCTGGTTCGTACTTTGGTTCGCCCGTGGGTTTATCGAGCCGATAAAGGAGGGCGCTAACCCTCATAAAGAAATCATGGCGCAGGCGGCGACCATGACGAACGGTGCAGATCTGGTCATGGTCCAGTGGCGCGAGGGCCACTGGCTGTACGCCCGCCAGCCGATCGTGCATTTCGGCATGGCCAGCTCCACGGTCGAGCAGGCCGCGCAGTGGCTGCGTGAACACCCTCAGGCTTACGCATTGGTGCCGGACGAGTTGCTGGAGCAGTGTTTCAACCCCCAGGGCGCACGTGAACTCGGCGAGACATCCCGTGCAGAGTGGTCGATCATTGGCGCCGATGCCGATAACGGCAAATGCCACGCAGTACAACCGGACCACGTGTATCGCTTTACTTGGAACTAAGGAAGAACATGAGCAAGCCCTGGAAGGCAGGAGTGATCGTTTTTGTTGTAGCGTTGGCACTGCTTTTCGCGGCTTGCCTGCGGTTTTCCTGGCACTCGCAGTTGTATGGGCACTGGCACAACAAGTGGTACGGCAATCAGGCCCCGGAAAAAAATATCTGGCTGCCGGACTACCGGTCGGTTATCGACGCCAAGCCACTTCCCGGCGTGACCAATTTGTCGGGCATTGCCTATGATTTCGATCGCGGGCGCATGCTGGGTATTACCAACGGCGCGCCCATGGAGATTCTGGCGTTGAGCCGTGAAGGTGAAGTGCTTGAGCACTATCCGCTGATCGGGTTTCAGGACACCGAGGGCATCGCTTATATCGGCGGCGGACGGGTGGTGATCGCCGACGAAGCGAAGCAGCAACTGGACATCATCACCTTGCCCGACACCCCGGGCCCCATCCACGCGGAGGACGCCAGGTTCCTCGCCATCGGGGTCAACCTGAGCAACCACAACAAAGGGTTCGAGGGCGTGACCTATGACGTGGCCAATGATCGTGTCCTGGCGGTCAAGGAGCGCGACCCGCGGCAGCTGTATTCGGTCACGGGCATGCTCGCCTCCCTGGGTGGGTCATTGCAGATTCGCATTGATGACCTGACCTCCTGGGTGGATCGCAGTGTTTTCAGTCGGGACCTTTCCGAATGCTTTTACGATCCGCGAACAGGGCATTTGCTGATGTTGAGCGAAGAGTCCAATAACGTGACCGAACTGGACGAAAAGGGTAATTTCGTCAGCATTATGTCCCTGCTCAGCCTGACGGGTGACCTCAAGAAAAATGTGCCGCAAGCCGAAGGCATGACCATGGACGCCGATGGCGAGCTCTATATCGTCAGCGAGCCCAACCTGTTCTATCGGTTCACCAACGCCAAGGATACTCCGGGAGTTGGTGCGCAGAAGCTTTGATGAAGTTGGATTACAGTCGGTTTTTGACCTGTAATATCACCTTGCTCGTCGCCGTTGCGATCGTGTTGTTGTTTTTCTCGGGTCTTGGCAGTGCGCCGTTCCTCGCATGGGGCCGATTGCCGTTGAGTCCTCTGGTGGACGCCGGATAAAAGACCCGCCGCAACCGCGGTGCACCGTTATAATCGCCCCACGATTCACTCCTGTCATCACACGAGACTGCCATGACCATTTCCTTGTACGACGCATCGGTTCCGGTTTTCAAACAAATGCTCAATGCCCTGAGCGACGTTCTGAACAAGGCCGAAGCCCACGCCACCGCCAAGAACATTGACCCAAACGCCTTCCTGCAAGCGCGCCTGTACCCGGACATGTTCCCTCTAGTGCGCCAGGTGCAGATCGCCGTTGATTTCGCCAAAGGCGTTTCCGCACGCCTGGCTGAGGTCGAATTGCCGAAGTATGACGACAGCGAAACCACGTTCGCTGAGCTGCAAGCCCTGATCGCCAAGGTTCTGGCTTTCATCGGCGAGATCAAGCCTGAGCAGATCAATGGCAAGGAAGGCATCGAGATCATCACCCGTCAGGGCACGCCGAAAGAGAAGCGCTTCACCGGCCAGGCCTACCTGCTGACCTACGGCCTGCCGCAATTCTTCTTCCACGTCACCACCGCTTACGCACTGCTGCGTCACAACGGTGTGGAAGTGGGCAAGCGCGATTACATGGGCGCGTTCTAAACCGTCCAGGTATTAAAAAGCCCGCCAAGGTGCAAACCTTGGCGGGCTTTTTTGTTTTTCTCGGTGGGTGCGAGGTGTCAGGCCAGTCGCTGCGCTTTCTGTTCTTCGCCCAGGCAAGCGGCAGCCGTGAACAGCACGTCTGTGGAAGAATTCAGCGCCGTCTCCGCCGAGTCCTGCAATACGCCGATGATGAAACCGACCGCCACCACCTGCATGGCGATTTCACTCGGGATGCCGAAGAGGCTGCACGCCAGTGGAATCAGCAACAGCGAACCGCCGGCCACGCCAGATGCGCCGCAGGCACAGATTGCCGCAACGACGCTCAGCAGGATGGCGGTCGGAATGTCGACGGCGATGCCCAGTGTGTGCACGGCGGCCAGCGTCAGCACGGTAATGGTGATCGCCGCGCCGGCCATGTTGATCGTGGCGCCCAGCGGAATCGAGACCGAGTAAGTGTCTTCGTGCAGGCCCAAGCGCTTGCTCAGTTCCAGGTTGACCGGGATGTTCGCCGCCGAACTGCGGGTGAAAAATGCGGTGATACCGCTTTCCCGCAGACAGGTCAGCACCAGCGGATAGGGATTGCGACGCAACTTCCAGAACACAATTACTGGGTTCATTACCAGCGCCACGAACAGCATGCAGCCCAGCAACACGGCCAGTAGGTGCGCATAGCCGATCAAGGCGCCAAAACCCGAGGTGGCAAGCGTCGAGGCCACCAGGCCGAAGATCCCCAGCGGCGCGAAACGGATGACCAGGCGCACGATCAAGGTCACGCCATTGGACAGGTCGCCCAGCACTTCGCGAGTCGTGTCACCGGCGTGGCGAATGGCAATGCCCATGCCGATTGCCCAAGCCAGAATGCCGATGAAGTTGGCGTTCATCAGCGCACTGACCGGATTGTCGACCACGCTCAGCAGCAGGCTTTGCAACACTTCGCCGATGCCACCCGGCGCGCTGACCGCGACATCATGCGTGGCCAGTACCAGGCTCGACGGGAACAACGTGCTGGCAACGACTGCCACGACAGCGGCGGCAAACGTACCCAGCAGGTACAGAAACAAAATCGGCCGGATATGGGTTTCCTGGCCGTGCTTGTGGTTGGCGATCGAGGCCATGACCAGCACGAACACCAGGATTGGGGCGACGGCTTTGAGTGCCGACACGAACACTTTGCCGATGAACGCGGTGGACTTCGCCACGTCCGGCGCGAACAACGCCAAGGCAATCCCGGCGACCAGACCGATAACGATTTGCGAGACCAGGCTCAAGCGTTTCAGGCGTTGCAATAGCGAAGGGGATGAAGCAGTCATAAAACGGCATCTCTGATTATTAGGTGCGGGGGTGTTGCGACATCAATGCCAATGAATGGCCGATGAACAGGGTGTACGTATCGCAGGGCGCGGACTTTATCACAGCGTGCTCTTGATCCTTCAGACCTGTGACGATCTGCCGCCCGCGTGATCAACGAGATAGGCAGGTTCGTGCAACCCTGATTGGAAACACTCTGTTAAGATTCGCCATCCTCATTTTCAAGTCATGCCAGTGGGCCTTCGGGTCATCGCTGGTGTTGTCGTTTTCTGGAGTTCTGCATGCTGTTGCCCATTCTTCTGTTGTCTGCCGCGGGTTTTACCGTGCTGACCACGGAATTCATCATCGTCGGCCTGCTGCCGGCGATCGCCCGAGACCTGGACGTCAGCATCCCCCAAGCGGGTTTGCTGGTGACCTTGTTCGCATTCACCGTCGCCGCGTTCGGGCCGTTCCTGACCGCGTACTTCGCCCGGTTCGAGCGGCGCAAACTGTTCATCTCGGTGTTGATCATGTTCGGCCTGGCCAACACTCTCGCCGCATTTGCGCCGAACATCTGGGTGATGGCCATCGCCCGCTTGATCCCGGCGCTAGGGTTGCCGGTGTTCTGGGCGCTGGCCAGTGAAACGGCGGTGGACATCGTCGGGCCTGATTATGCCGGGCGCGCCATCGCCAAGATCGGCTTCGGCATTGTCTGCGCCACGGTGTTCGGCATTCCGGTCGGCACGCTGATTTCCGATGCGTTCGGCTGGCGCAGTGCCTTCGGTATCCTGGCGGTGATCGCATTTGCCAAGGCGTTGTTGCTGTTTGTCTACCTGCCGAAGACCAACCTGCATCAACATCAGGTGAGCTTTCGTTCTCAATTCAAGATTCTGCGCAGCCCATTGATGCTGGGGCATGTGTTGCTGTCGATCCTGGTGTTCAGCGGCATGTTCACCGCTTACACCTACCTGGCGGACATCCTTGAGCGCCTGGCCGGTTTCAACGGCACGGTGGTCGGATGGTGCCTGATGGGCTTCGGCGCTGTCGGGCTGATCGGCAACTCGCTGGGCGGCCGCGCGGTGGATCGTAATCCGCTGATCGCGTCCATGATGTTCTGCGCATTCATGATTGCCGGCATGGTGGCGTTGGTGCCGAACATTCACTCGCCACTTGGCCTGGCGGCGGCGATGGGCATTTGGGGCGTGACCCAGGCGGCCTTGTTCCTGGTCAGCCATGTGCGCTTGATGAAGGCCGCCCCCGAGGCGCCAGCCTTTGCCGCCTCGCTGAACATCGCCGGGGCCAACCTCGGGATCGGCCTGGGCGCGATGGTCGGCGGACGCGTGATCGACAGCGTCGGCCTGGGGGGGCTGGGGTTTGCCGCCGCCGCGTTTATCCTGGTGTCGATTCTGTTGGCGATGGCACTGATGACCATGAAGCCGCGTGAAATCTGCGCCTGAGACTTCAAACGTCGGTGAACAGCTCGCGTCGGGCACCCTCGGTAATGGCGACAATGCCAGGGTGCTTGACCTTGCGCTCCACTGAAATGGCGTAGAACGACTCGGTCACCGCGTCGGTCTGGCCAATCAACTCCACGCCGTATTGGCGTTTCACTTCATCGGCAATCACGCTCGGGCCAATGAAAATCCCGCTGCCCGATTGACCGAATGCCTGCATCAGCGCGCTGTCGTCGAACTCGCCAACGATGCGCGGTTGGATCTGCTGTTCGGCAAACCAACGCTGCAAGCGACTGCGCACCACGGTTTCCGGCCCGGGAATCAACAGCGGTGCGCCGTGCAGGCTGCGCGGGAAGTCCTGGCCATACTGCGCTGCCAGTGCCGGGGTGGCGAAAAAACTGATCCCGCATTCCCCAAGCTTCTGGCTGTAGCCCTTGATATCGAGGTGCGACGGCATCGGGCTGTCGGAAATCACCAGGTCCAGGCGCTGAATTGCCAGGTCGGCGAGCAGGCGTTCGAGTTTGTCTTCACGGCAGGTGATGCGCAGCGGCTCGCTCAATTCCATGGTCGGCGCGATCAGGCGATAGACAATGGACTTGGGTACCACGTCGGCCACGCCGACCCGGAACAGAATCTGTTGTTCGTTGGGCTGCGCCCGCAGCATCAACTCCAGTTCACCACCCAGTTGAAACATTTGCTCGGCGTAGGGCAGGGTCTGGCGCCCGGCTTCGGTGAGTTCCAATTGCCGGCCGACGCGCCTGAACAGCTCGATGCCATAGGTCTGTTCGAGCAAGGAAATCTGCCCGCTGATGGTTTGTGGGGTCAGGTTCAGTTGCTCGCAGGCGCGCACGATGCTGCCGGTTTTGGCGACCACCCAGAAGTAATGCAATTGTCGGTAGTTGAGCATGACGACCTACAGTTCGTAAAAACCGAAGTATAACCGCTGAAAATACGAATTTTCCTGAAGTGTTTGCCTCCCTAGAATGCCTCGCTATCAACGGGCCATCGGTTCGGTCCGGTTTGTTCTATCGAGGAAAACATCATGAAGCTTAAAACCACGGCACTGCTGATCACGTCTTTACTGGTGTTGGCCGGTTGCGACCAGGCCGAGAAAAGCGCGCAGCAGTTGATGGGCAAGGCTGCCGAAAGCGCAAAGCAGGCGATTGATGACACCCACAAGGCTGCCGAGCAAGCGATCAGCGATGCCACGCGTGGCCTGGTCAGCAAGAAAGAGCCATCCAGCGAAGACAAGCGGAAAGTCGAATCTTCGTCCCAGGAAATCTAAACCGTCTACAACGAGTCAGGACTGACCCATGGAATACCTTTTAGAACTTGCTGCAAGCCCCGCCGCCTGGGTTGCCCTGGCCACGTTGATCGTCATGGAAATCGTGCTCGGCATCGATAACCTGATCTTCATCTCGATTCTGACCAACAAATTGCCGGAGCAGCATCGGCAGAAAGCACGGCGCATCGGTATCGGCATGGCTCTGATCCTTCGACTGGGCTTGTTGAGCACCATTGCGTTCATCGTCCAGTTGACTGAGCCGGTGATCGATATCCTCGGCCACGCGTTCTCCTGGAAGGACATGATCCTGATCGCCGGCGGCCTGTTCCTGTTGTGGAAGGCAACTACCGAGATCCATCACAGCATGGACCCGGCGCCGGAAGATCCGAAGTCGGCGACCTCGACTGTGACCCTGGGGTTCGCGGCTGCGATCGGACAGATTCTGATGCTGGACATGGTGTTCTCGATCGACAGCATCATTACCGCTGTCGGCATGACCGAGCATTTGCCGATCATGATCATTGCGGTGGTGGTGTCGGTGTTGGTGATGTTGCTGGCGGCTGATCCGCTGGCCCGGTTCATCAACGACAACCCGACGGTGGTGATGCTGGCGCTGGGCTTCCTGATCATGATCGGCATGACGCTGATCGCCGAAGGCTTCGGTGCTCACGTACCAAAAGGGTATGTGTACGCGGCCATGGCATTCTCGGCGACGATCGAGGCTTTGAACATGATGTCGCGGCGCGCCAGGCAGAAGCGCATTGTCGCGCAAGCTTAATCGCCGATAAACGAAACGGCCGCCTGTGCTCGAAAGAGTCCAGGCGGCCGTTTTTTTATCAATCCAGAGTGCGTCAGTGCACCGACGCTTGGCGCACAGGCGGTTCATCGGTCTTCGCCACGGGCGCCGATTGAGCCGGGTGGTGATGGCGGCGGGTAACACGCAGGACTCCCCACAACATGGCGGTGGCCACTGCCAGCCAACCAGAAACCAGCATCACGATTGTCATTGTCAGGCTCATCAGTGCCTCCTCTTTGCCCTGCAGCGGGCGCACACTCATTGCAAATGACAGTCTAGTCGCTGCTGTGTTTCCGGCCATTGACCAAAGGTCAGCAATCGCCAACCTGTTCGCTCTATCGAATGCATTCAACTGCAGGTAAAGGCTATACCGGCGCCTTGCGCCGTCCTATGATCGACGGCCAAGCCGGGAGCGTGTTGCCTGGCGTCTGAACAAGAGAGTGATAATGGAGCGGGTATTTTCTCGGATTCGAACGGCGCTGCTGGTGGTCGGCTGCGTTGCAGGGTTGGCGGGTTGCGCGGGAAGCGTTGCACCGGAGATCAAGCGTCTGCCGGAACGTGTTGAACTCAGCGGTACGTTCTATCGGGGACAAGACTTTCAAAGCGGCCCCCAGGTATTGGCCAGCATGCTCTCGCAGCAAGGCATCGTGATTACGCCGGGGCTGCTTGAAAAACCCCTGCACCTGCCTGGCGCTGAAGCCCAGTTACAGCAGAACATGCAAAACCTTGCCCGTGAGTACGGGATGGTGGTGTATCCCCTCGACAGCCGTTTACCGGCATTGTTGACCCAGGTCGCCGCCGGTTACCCGGTGATGGTGCGCTTTACCGAAGGCTCGGCAATGTGGGCCGGACCGCGTTACGCCATCCTTGCCGGTTACAATCGCCAGAAGCAAACGGTGCTGCTGCGCTCTGGAATGAATCACCGCAACCTCATGAGCTTCAGCTCGTTTGAGTCATCGTTCAAGGACGCCGGCGGCTGGGCCGTGCTGATCCAGAAGCCCAATCAAATCCCGGCCAACGTTGATCCGCAGCGCTGGCTGAAGGCTGCGAGTGATCTCGGTCAGGCAGGGCAGGAGCAGGCGGCCGAGCGTGCGAAGAAGGCGTTGAGCACGCAGTAAGCTTCCGTTCGTCATGTTGCGGGCACCGCTTCGCGTACCTTGCCTCTAAATGGTATGGCCCGGACTTCTCCGGGCCAGTCTCAAGGAGGCGACCATGGCTCAATCCAATACCCCCTCTGGCCCGCATTCGTCTGAGCATTCCTCAGGTGATGAGTTGGGCTTTGATCCGGATTCGCCGGACCTCGCCGATCCTCAGGTCGATCCCATTGGCCCTGCCAGGGCGCCCAGAGACATAAAGCCAGGCGAGGAGGGCAAGACGCCCGCGAAGCCTTATGACCCGCTTGGCGACCTGAGACACTGATCTCAACTGTGGTGAGGTGCGTATGTCTACCGATTCGAGTTTCAACGACAAACGTCCGGACAGTGTTCCCACAACCCCTGAAGAGGGCGTTGATCCGGTCATGGATCCCAATGATCCGTTAAGAGACCCTCTGGCGCGTCCGATGGTCGTGCCAACGGAGCATCCCCGCGGCACGCGAGACCCGAGTGCAGGGGATGGCATTCCGGATGACGACCAGATGCCGCTGCCCAACGATTAATGCCAGACGAAAAAAAGCCCCGAATGATCGGGGCTTTGTTTTTACTGTTGTCGGATTATTTCGAGGCTTCAACAACGCCGCTTTGACGGTGCTTGAGGTTTTTCTCCGATTTGTATTGCAGGGCTACAGACGGAACGGTCGTGCCCTTGCCGGTTTCGACCCAGTTACGTATACGAGTGGCATCGGCAAAATGCGTGTATTTGCCGAAGGCATCGAGGATCACCAGCGCTACCGGGCGGTTGCCCATGCTGGTGACCAATACCAGGCAATGGCCAGCCTGATTGGTGAAGCCGGTTTTCGTCAGTTTGATGTCCCAGTTCGGCTTGCCGATCAAGTGGTCGGTATTGTGGAAACCCAGGCTGTAGTTTGGCTTGCGAAACGAGACGGTTTTTTCTTTAGTGGTGCTCAGCTCCGTCAAGATCGGGTACTTGTGAGCAGCGACCAGCAATTTGCTCAGGTCGCGCGCCGTCGAGACGTTGCGAGGCGAAAGTCCCGTCGGCTCGACATAGTGGGTGTTGGTCATGCCCAGCGCCCTGGCCTTGGCGTTCATGGCCGCAATGAATGCGACATAACCGCCCGGATAGTGATGCGCAAGGCTGGCGGCGGCACGGTTCTCCGAGGACATCAGTGCAATCAGCAGCATTTCTCTGCGCGGCATTTCACTGTTGAGTTTGACCCGGGAAAACACCCCTTTCATTTCGGGCGTGTCGCTGATGTTGATGGAGATGTACTCATCCATGTTCTGCTTGGCTTCAACTACGACCAACGCAGTCATCAGTTTGCTGACCGAGGCAATGGGTACAACCACGTCGGGATTGCTGGCGTAGATGACCTTGTTGGTCTGCAGATCCATCAGCAATGCGCTGCCGGAAGCGATCTTGAGGTGTGACGTATCGCGGGGGGCTGAGGTGGTATCAGCGGCGTTAACCGCTGGCGTGATGAACGTCCCTGTAAATGCAAAAAATAGGCTCAGGATGGAAAGACGGATTTTCACGCTGGCAGACTCTTAATGTGTTGATAAGCCGTTCTGTAACGGGCTGTTTCGTAAAAGCGCGACATTCTGGAGTATGGCTGAATAACTGTCGATGGTTGTTCAAGTAGGAGCTGAAACTCTTTGGAAACATGAAAAAAAAGTCATTTTCCGGCGGATGGTAAGTCTTTTACGGCAGGCAAAAAGAACCCCGCTATTAGCGGGGTTCTTTTGATTGTCGTTGGCGTCTTTACACGGACTCAGCCGTGCAGTGTTTCCGCCGCGTACAAGGTATTTTCCAACAGGCAAGCGCGGGTCATCGGACCCACTCCGCCTGGCACTGGCGTGATCCAGCCTGCGCGGGGCAGGGCTGTTTCGTAGACCACGTCACCCACCAGTTTGCCGTCTGCCTGGCGGTTGATGCCTACATCGATCACGATCGCGCCTTCCTTGATCCACTCACCTTTGACCAGGCCTGGCTTGCCAGCGGCAACGACCACCAGATCGGCGCGGCCGACGTGGCCGGCCAGGTCCTGGGTGAAGCGGTGGGTGACGGTCACGGTGCAACCGGCCAGCAGCAATTCCATCGCCATCGGACGGCCCACGATATTGGAAGCGCCGACAATAACTGCGTCCATCCCGTACAGGTCCGCACCGGTGCTTTCCAGCAGGGTCATGATGCCTTTGGGCGTGCAAGGGCGCAGCAGCGGAATGCGCTGAGCCAGGCGGCCAACGTTATAAGGATGGAAGCCGTCGACGTCTTTATCCGGACGAATGCGCTCCAGCAATTTGGACGCATCCAGGTGTTCGGGTAATGGAAGCTGAAGCAGTACGCCGTCAATTGCCGGGTCTTCGTTCAGGCGATCGATCAGATCGGCCAAGGCTTCTTGAGTGGTTTCGGAAGGCAGGTCGTAGGCTTGGGAAATGAAGCCGACCTCTTCACAGTCTTTACGCTTGTGCGAGACATAAACCTGAGAGGCAGGATCGCTGCCGACCAGGATCACCGCGAGGCCGGGCGTGCGCAAACCTTGCTCGCGACGCTCGGTGACTCGTTTGGCGATCTGCTGGCGCAGGCTGGCGGCGATCGATTTGCCGTCGATTAGTTGTGCAGTCATTGCGCGTGATTAACCATCGAGAGGGGAAAAAAAGAGAACGTATTCTCGCATGTCATGAGGTGAGGGCAAAGGCGCTTGGTCTGCAAATTCCCCTAACCCCTTTAATTAAATGAATTTTTTATAAAAAGGATTTGACGGCCTTCGGGGCGCTCTATACTATTCGTCGCACTTGTCGGGCACAGCCTAGCACTGGATAAGAAGGTCAAGCGGGATTACGGTTCTGCGAGGCTGGAAAGCACTTAGTTTGTAGTCCTCCAAGAGTACAGATTAATAAGGCGCCCGTAGCTCAGCTGGATAGAGCATCCGCCTTCTAAGCGGATGGTCGCAGGTTCGAGTCCTGCCGGGTGCGCCATTAGGCAGCTTTGGCACAAGTAGCGCAATATGGTGGGCGTAGCTCAGTTGGTAGAGCACGGGATTGTGACTCCCGTTGTCGAGGGTTCGATCCCCTTCGTCCACCCCATATTTCGAAAGGCGCCAGATTAACAGTCTGGCGCCTTTGCTTTAACAGCTTCAAACCGCGGATGTGGTGGAATTGGTAGACACACTGGATTTAGGTTCCAGCGCCGCAAGGTGTAAGAGTTCGAGTCTCTTCATCCGCACCAAATAAAGCTTTATCCAGGCCGTTGGCCTGGCTAAGGCGTAGCAAGGGAGCTGTTTGGCTTCTTCACAAGGCAATATGGTGGGCGTAGCTCAGTTGGTAGAGCACGGGATTGTGACTCCCGTTGTCGAGGGTTCGATCCCCTTCGTCCACCCCATATTTCGAAAGGCGCCAGATTAACAGTCTGGCGCCTTTGCTTTAACGGCTTCAAAGTGCGGATGTGGTGGGATTGGTAGGCACACTGGATTTAGGTTCCAGCGCAAGGTTTGAGAATTCGAGTCTCTCCGTCCTCACCATTACAAACAGCTATTGAATAGCAGAAAACGGCGCAGCACCCGAAAGGGGCTGCGCCGTTTTTGTTTGTCTGCAGTTTTTCGATGCAGCATTTCTTGCTGTGATGGGCGCCTCCTTGCGCATACCGCTATGTCAATATCGTCGTTGAGTTTACGGTTGAATCTCGGCTTTTGTGCTGGATGCGGCCTTGAGGCGGTGTCTGATTTTGCAGTCGCCCCTCGTTGAAGAAGGGCGGCTGACTATCGTTGCTTTTTCTATCAGGCGCCAGCAGCTTTCAGGTCCAGGCTTGGGTTGTTGAGTATGAAGTGAGAGCAAGAGTTTTGGGCGTCGATATCCACGCGGAGTCGGCTAATAACGGCGTCAGGGTTCCACTTCGCTATAGTGCGAAGATCGATCAGGTGCTGCCCTGTGGGGATGGAAAATCTCGCGCTATGTGTCTCATCGTATGATGCTTGTCCTGCTTCAAGCCAAAAAAGCTGAAGTGGCACTGATGAAGTGTTATCGGTGCAGGTCAGATCTATGTTGAGGTGTTGTGGGTTTACCTGCTTGATCGGGCTTGAGAGCGCGAAATCAACAAAGGCATCAACTCCGTTGATTTGGTATTCGTTCTTGGACGGGCTTTGTATCAGGTCGTGAATGTTCACTTGGGTTGTCGTTCGAGCGATTTTAAATTCGCTGCTTTTAGGGCTGAAGCTCGGGGGAGAGTAGGTGGCGAACGATGTATCTCTCGCGGCGCGTTCGACAACAGTGATGAAAACATAATCCGGCTTCCAATCTTCGACCAGTTGGGCAAATCGACCGCCTGGCTTGAGTGCCTCGCTCCAGTGAAGTTGGAGGACGTCGCTAAAGGTCGCGTCCATCAACGGTGATATGGAGTTTCCGTATGAGTCTCTTAGCCAAAGTACCTTTTTATTGTTCAGCGCTCCCGTAGACGTGACCAGCAGAGGTGTCATTTGGGAGCCGATAATTGGGTTGCCACCTTTGCTGAGGACTTTCTTGGTATCAAAATCAGATTGTGTGATTTCAACAGATGGAGTTGATCCATAAATGATTGGATCGTTATCAGAGAAGCTTCCCTGGAGTCGGAGAAATTTCGCCAAGTCTCCTCCGTTACGAACGTTGACTCGTGATACCTCGTACGCTTTTTCTGATGGCCAGCGCAGTTCCGGGGCGGCTTCGCCGACCTGTTGGGCAAAAGCACGGAATGCGAGTGCGGCCCCCAGGTCGTTCCAGTGCGTATCGGTCTTGTAGTAGAGCGCTTCTTTGTGGGTTTCTTTGGCCTTCAATAGTGTTGGCCTGAGGTCAATATAAATCTCACCCGTTGTTTGTGCGATCAGGGCGTCAGTGGGGTTAGACGCTACCGGTTTTGCCCAGGAAGGCATGTGTTCAGGATAGATTGTGCCTTTATTGGGCCCAATCATGATTCTGAAGGCCTTTACACCTTTAGTTTCAAGGTAGGCGCCCCAGGTCTTGGTGGCGGCTGCAATTTCCTTGTCGAGTTGAGCATCGCTTTCTGTTGCGGGTCTTCTGTCATTGGACAGGGTTTGCTGATACAGGTCGCCTAGATAAAGCCAGCCGTCCTTGCCAATGATGACTTGCTTTGGATCTGTACTGATCCCCATTGGATACAATGCTGAAGCTGTCCATCGGGATGCCCAGTCCATGTTGTAAAGAAAGGACTTGTCCTGCAGACGAATTGCGTCTCGGCCGGGTGCGATAATTATGTTGATGGCTGGAACGGCGAGCAAAGCCAATGCAGCTGTCAGTAAAAAAGCGAATACGCTACGTTTCATAGTGGGCGCTATCAAAAATTGAAGTAAAGGAATACTGAGCTAGTAGCCGCCAGCGTAAAGCACATCGCTACAGAGAACAGGGCGGCGCTATAAGTCAGTCTTCGGCGCCCTATAGTCCCACTTGCCATCTCCATCGAGTTCTTTTGAGCAATGATGATAAAGGCGGCGATGATTGCGATGTAGGTGGGGATTTGTCCGACAAGGCTTGCAGGTGTTACCTGCAATGCCAGGTCGGACAGCCATCCGCCCCACGCCAGATCTGACGTCGGGAGCGAGGCGCTGGTGTGGCCAAATGCGGAGCGCAAATCGATCATGCCTCCCAGCACCCGCCAGGCATCATCCAGTGTCTTGGCGCGGAAGAAGACCCAACTGATATTCACAAACATGAACGTTACCAGCCATGCAAGTGCGGTCGGCATCGGTTTGCGCAGGCGCGTCCAGAATCGGTGTACTACGAGGGCTGCGCCATGCATGGCGCCCCAAATAACGAACATCCATGTGGCACCATGCCATAAGCCGCCAAGCACAAATGTGGCAAACAGGTTGAAATAGGTACGGTATTCACCGGAGCGATTCCCGCCCAGAGGTATGTATAGGTAATCGCGAAGAAAGCTGCTTAGCGTAATGTGCCAGCGCCGCCAGAAGTCCTGGATATCCAGGGCTTTGTAGGGTGAGTTGAAGTTGATCGGCAGCCAGATATTGAAAAGCAGCGACGCCCCGATCGCCATGTCGCAATAGCCGCTGAAGTCAAAGTAAAGCTGGAAGGTGTAGGACAGGCTCGCAGCCCAGGCAGCGAAAAAACCAAGTGTCTGGCCACCATCAAATCCTGCGGTCGCCCAGACAGCAAAATGATCCGCGATCACTACTTTCTTGAAGAGCCCGATCGAAAAGATAAACAGGCCTTTAAGAATGTTGGGGTATCGACGGGCCAGAGTCCAGCGTGAGGAGAACTGCGGCATTATCTGGCGGTGATGAACAATGGGGCCGGCTATGAGGTGAGGGAAAAATGTCACAAACAGCGAGTAGTTCAGCAAGTCATACTCGGCTGTTTCGCCTCGATAGCTATCCACCAGGTAGACGATTTGAGTAAAGGTAAAGAAGCTGATCGCCAGCGGCAGCAGGATGTGAGGAAGCGGGAAGCTGGTGCCCAAGGCAATATTGATATTGCTAAGTAAGAAGTCGGTGTATTTGAAATAGCCCAGGAGCAATAAGTTGGCTGCTATGCCGGTCGTCAATACTATCTTTCTGTTCACTCCGTGGTGCGGTTTTTTTGTTTCGCGTAGAGAGCGCTCGTGCGCCTGGGCGAGGCCCGTGCCAATTGCGAAATTCAAAAAAATCGAACCCAGGATAAGGGGCAGATATTGGACATCCCAGTACGCATAGAAGAACAGGCTTGCCGCAACCAGCCAGACCTTCCCGGCAGTAATCAAGCGTTGATGATTTAGCCAAAAATAGACAAAAAATGAAATCGGCAGAAAAATCAGAATGAACTGCCAAGAGCTAAAAATCATGTTGGATGAGGCCCGCTAGGGTTGATGAACTCGGTAGGCTTACATCGAGGGCGCTCAGCGATAAAGCAGAGGGAGAGCTACCGATATGGGAGGGTCTAAAGCTCGAATGGAGTCATGCCAAGAGGTTGAAAAAACGGTATCGCCGCTCGACTACAGCCAATTTAGACGCGGCGCATCGTATCGTTGCAGTGGGGGTAAGTCCACATATGCTGATGTTTTTGCTTGCAGTCGTAGTTGGGGATTACGGGTATTCTAGAAGGTGCCGCTAGCTGCCATGTTCTTCGAGATTGACTCCCTGTCAGTAGAATGGGAGTACCCTGCCAGTTGATGACGATATTAGCGATCGAGAACGGACTGATTTTGATCTTCTGTGATCTGAGCCGGGATGCATGTTGCTGTTGTAGTCGTCGATGATGAAGTGGTGATCCTTGCAGACGTTCAGGCCGGGATTTCGCTAAGTTAGCCGTGAGGGCGCGCGGATAACGCAATGTGCGCAATACGCGGGTCACGCAAAGCCTTAGCGTGTACACTGTGGCGGCTTTTGACGTTGTGGGAATCTGCTGCGACAGACTTATGCTATTGATTTTTTTGGTGTTTCTGTAGCCTAATGGGTTTTGGGTCCGCCGGGTGCGGGATTTCGAGTCTTCTCCGTCCCCACCAGGTAAGTAGCTGTTTATAAGCAGATAGCGGCGCAGTGCCTGAAAAGGGCTGCGCCGTTTTTGTTTCATGAGTCGAAAAATTCAATGGCCGCTGGTTATGGTCTGGTAGGGCAGGTACCTTCGTCGCATTTTTTTGTTTCGCGATGATGCCTGGTTTGCCGTCGATCCATTGATGGGGTCGGCTGTCAGGGATGGATTGCCGAATCCTTCTATATATAGAAGGATTGGTGCAAAGCCCTGGCATGACTGGCTGTATTTGCTAACAGGGCGAGGCACAACCGTTTGTCCCCGCCTATAAATTGCCTGCTGCTTTTTTACCCGTTTTCAGTAGGGTGACTTCTTGAGTTTGACCCACTAGAATGCATGCCCTTGATTCTGGGGTCGGAAACGGCCGGCTAACGTCTGTGCAACGAGGAATATCCATGCAAGTTTCTGTTGAAAATACTTCTGCTCTTGAGCGCCGCATGAGCATCACCGTGCCGGCTGAGCGCATCGAGACTCAGGTCAACAAGCGTCTGCAGCAGACTGCCCAAAAGGCCAAGATTGCTGGCTTCCGTCCAGGCAAAGTGCCGATGAGCGAAATCAAGCGTCGTTTCGGCGCTGATGCGCGTCAGGAAGCAGTAGGCGATGTGATCCAGTCGTCTTTCTACGAAGCAGTTGTCGAGCAAAAGCTGAACCCGGCTGGCGCTCCTTCGATCGAGCCTAAATCGATGGAAGCCGGCAAAGATCTGGAATACGTCGCGATCTTCGAAGTGTTCCCTGAGTTCACCGTTGCTGGTTTCGACGGTATCACCGTAGAGCGCCTGAGCGCTGACGTGGCTGATGCCGATCTGGACAAAATGCTGGACGTGCTGCGCAAGCAGAACACCCGTTTCGAAGTGGCCGATCGCGCTGCCCAGAACGAAGACCAACTGAACATCGATTTCGTTGGCAAGGTCGACGGTGAAGTGTTCGCCGGTGGTTCCGCCAAAGGTACTCAGCTGGTGCTGGGTTCCGGCCGCATGATCCCTGGTTTCGAAGACGGTCTGGTTGGCGCTAAAGCCGGCGAAGAGCGCGTTCTGAACCTGACCTTCCCAGAGGACTATCAGAACCTCGACCTGGCAGGCAAAGCCGCTGAGTTCACCGTGACCGTGAACACTGTTTCCGAGCCAAAACTGCCAGAGCTGAACGAAGAATTCTTCGCTCAATTCGGCATCAAGGAAACCGGTCTGGAAGGCTTCCGCGCCGAAGTTCGCAAGAACATGGAGCGCGAGCTGCGTCAGGCAATCAAATCCAAGGTCAAGAATCAGGTTATGGATGGTCTGCTGGCCACCAACCCGATCGAAGTGCCTAAGGCTCTGCTGTCCAACGAAGTCGACCGTCTGCGCGTGCAGGCTGTTCAGCAGTTCGGTGGCAACATCAAGCCTGATCAACTGCCGGCCGAGCTGTTCGAAGAACAAGCCAAGCGCCGCGTTGTGCTGGGTCTGATCGTGGCTGAAGTGGTCAAGCAGTTCGACCTCAAGCCTGACGAATCCCGCGTTCGCGAAATGATCCAGGAAATGGCTTCTGCCTACCAAGAGCCTGAGCAGGTTGTGTCCTGGTACTACAAGAACGACCAGCAACTGAACGAAGTCCGTTCTGTTGTGCTGGAAGAGCAAGTTGTGGATACTGTTCTGCAGAAAGCTAGCGTGACCGACAAATCGGTCTCTTACGAAGAAGCAGTCAAGCCGGTAGAAGCTCCACAAGCCGACTGATCGTTTTTGCGGTAAGAAGCACACACCATAAGCCAGCCTTCGTGCTGGCTTATGCGTATTCAAGACATAACTATTTGGGAGTGACTGCAGAGCATGTTCCGTAATTCGTATATTCAGCAGAACTCTGATATCCAGGCCGCAGGCGGCCTGGTCCCGATGGTTGTCGAGCAATCTGCTCGTGGCGAGCGCGCCTATGACATCTACTCGCGTCTTCTCAAGGAGCGAGTGATCTTTCTGGTTGGTCCGGTAGAGGACTACATGGCCAATCTGATCTGTGCGCAACTGCTGTTCCTTGAAGCGGAAAACCCGGACAAGGACATCCATCTCTATATCAACTCCCCCGGCGGTTCGGTGACGGCGGGCATGTCGATCTACGACACCATGCAGTTCATCAAGCCAAACGTGTCGACCACCTGTATCGGTCAGGCGTGCAGCATGGGCGCGTTTCTATTGACTGCCGGTGCCAAGGGCAAGCGTTACTGCCTGCCGAACTCGCGTGTGATGATTCACCAGCCACTGGGCGGTTTCCAGGGCCAGGCTTCGGATATCGAAATCCATGCCAAGGAAATCCTCTTCATTCGTGAGCGTCTCAACACGCTGATGGCCAAGCATAGCGGGCGCACTCTTGAAGAAATCGAGCGCGACACCAACCGCGACAATTTCATGAGTGCAGAAGCCGCGCGTGAGTACGGGTTGATCGATGAAGTCATCAACCAGCGCCCCGCTTAATTAAGCAGCTCAAAATAAGGTTGGTCGGCGGGTCCGATCACCAGCGGGCTTGAAAAAGCCCGCAATAGCCTTCATCTTGTGTTGCAAGCCTATCGGATTTGGATCGAACGAATGACTGACACCCGCAACGGCGAGGACAACGGCAAGCTGCTCTATTGCTCCTTCTGTGGCAAAAGCCAGCATGAAGTGCGCAAATTGATTGCCGGCCCCTCGGTCTTTATCTGCGACGAGTGCGTCGACCTGTGCAACGACATCATCCGAGAGGAGGTGCAGGAAGCTCAGGCCGAAAGCAGCGCGCATAAATTGCCTTCGCCTAAAGAAATCAGCGGCATCCTTGATCAGTACGTGATTGGTCAGGAGCGTGCGAAAAAGGTTTTGGCAGTAGCGGTGTACAACCACTACAAGCGCCTGAACCAGCGTGACAAAAAGAATGACGATGTCGAACTCGGCAAAAGCAACATTTTGCTGATCGGCCCGACAGGCTCGGGTAAAACCCTGCTTGCCGAAACACTGGCCCGCTTGCTGAACGTTCCGTTCACCATCGCCGATGCAACCACCCTCACCGAGGCGGGTTACGTAGGTGAAGATGTCGAGAACATCATTCAGAAGTTGTTGCAGAAGTGCGATTACGACGTAGAAAAAGCCCAGATGGGCATTGTCTACATCGATGAGATCGACAAGATCTCACGCAAGTCTGACAACCCGTCGATCACCCGGGACGTTTCCGGTGAAGGCGTGCAGCAGGCCCTGCTCAAGTTGATCGAAGGTACGGTCGCTTCCGTTCCGCCTCAAGGTGGTCGCAAGCATCCGCAGCAGGAATTCCTTCAGGTCGACACCCGTAACATTTTGTTCATCTGCGGTGGTGCGTTCTCCGGTCTGGAAAAGGTTATTCAAAACCGTTCCACCAAGGGCGGCATCGGTTTCAACGCGGAAGTTCGCAGCAAGGAAGAAGGCAAGAAAGTCGGTGAGTCCCTGCGTGAAGTCGAGCCTGACGATCTGGTCAAGTTCGGTCTGATCCCGGAATTCGTTGGCCGTCTGCCGGTCCTTGCGACGCTGGACGAGCTTGATGAGGCTGCGCTGATGCAGATTCTCACCGAGCCGAAAAATGCGTTGACCAAGCAGTACGCCAAGTTGTTCGAGATGGAAGGTGTGGACCTGGAATTCCGGGCCGACGCGCTGAAATCGGTCGCAAAACGTGCGCTGGAACGAAAAACCGGTGCCCGTGGCCTGCGTTCGATTCTCGAAGGTGTGTTGCTCGACACGATGTACGAAATCCCCTCGCAGTCCGAGGTGAGCAAAGTCGTGATCGATGAAAGCGTCATAGAAGGCAAGTCCAAGCCACTGTATATCTACGAAAACAGTGAGCCGGCTGCCAAGGCTGCGCCAGACGCCTAAGCGTCACGCTGCTGGAACAAAGAAGGGGCCTTCGGGCCCCTTTTCTTTTAAAGCGTTTTTAACACCCGCTTTGCGCTTGTTTTTTTTCAGGGCAGCCCCCATCTTGGTTTCAAGCTTACTTCCATCTGTTTACGGCCTTATGGCCGCCGTAGAGGCGAAATCATGAAGACAACCATCGAATTGCCTCTCCTGCCATTGCGTGATGTTGTGGTTTATCCGCACATGGTTATCCCGCTGTTCGTGGGGCGCGAGAAATCCATCGAAGCCCTCGAGGCCGCGATGACGGGCGACAAGCAGATCCTTCTGCTGGCTCAGAGAAACCCTGCTGACGACGATCCCGGTGAAGATGCACTTTATCGCGTAGGTACGATTGCAACTGTCCTGCAGCTGCTCAAGCTGCCAGACGGCACGGTCAAGGTTCTGGTCGAAGGCGAGCAGCGGGGCGCCGTTGAGCGCTTCAGCGAAGTGGACGGCCACTGCCGTGCCGAAGTCTCGCTGATCGACGAAACTGAAGCGCCTGAGCGCGAGTCGGAAGTGTTTGTCCGCAGCCTGCTGTCCCAGTTTGAACAATATGTGCAGTTGGGCAAGAAAGTCCCGGCTGAAGTCCTGTCGTCGCTCAACAGCATCGATGAGCCTGGTCGCCTGGTCGACACCATGGCCGCGCATATGGCGCTGAAGATCGAGCAGAAGCAGGAAATCCTCGAAATCATCGATTTGTCGGCCCGGGTCGAGCACGTTCTGGCGTTGCTGGATGCCGAGATCGATCTGCTGCAAGTCGAAAAACGCATTCGCGGTCGTGTCAAAAAACAAATGGAGCGCAGCCAGCGCGAGTACTACCTGAATGAGCAGATGAAGGCCATTCAGAAAGAGCTCGGCGACAGCGACGAAGGTCACAACGAAATCGAAGAGCTGAAAAAGCGCATCGATGCCGCTGGCCTGCCCAAAGATGCCTTGGCCAAGGCTCAGGGTGAACTGAACAAGCTGAAACAAATGTCGCCAATGTCCGCGGAAGCGACCGTGGTGCGTTCGTACATCGACTGGCTGGTTCAGGTGCCGTGGAAAGCCCAGAGCAAAGTGCGCCTGGACCTTGCGCGCGCAGAAGACATCCTCGATGCAGACCACTACGGTCTGGAAGAAGTCAAAGAACGGATCCTCGAATACCTCGCCGTGCAAAAACGCGTGAAGAAAATTCGGGGTCCAGTGCTGTGTCTGGTCGGTCCTCCTGGGGTGGGTAAAACCTCTCTGGCGGAGTCGATTGCTCACGCCACCAACCGCAAATTCGTCCGTATGGCCCTCGGTGGCGTGCGTGATGAGGCGGAAATCCGTGGCCATCGCCGTACTTATATCGGTTCGATGCCAGGAAGATTGATTCAAAAGATGACAAAGGTGGGTGTCCGCAACCCGCTGTTCCTGCTCGATGAAATCGACAAGATGGGCAGTGATATGCGTGGCGATCCGGCGTCGGCGTTGCTGGAAGTGCTCGACCCCGAGCAGAACCACAACTTCAACGATCACTATCTGGAAGTCGACTACGACCTGTCCGATGTGATGTTCCTCTGCACCTCGAACTCCATGAATATTCCACCGGCGCTGCTGGACCGGATGGAAGTGATTCGTCTGCCGGGCTACACCGAAGACGAGAAGATCAACATTGCGGTCAAGTACCTTTCGCCGAAGCAGATTACGGCTAACGGCTTGAAGAAAGGCGAGCTGGAATTCGACGCCGAGGCGATCCGCGACATCATCCGCTACTACACCCGCGAAGCCGGTGTGCGTGGGCTGGAGCGCCAGATTGCCAAGGTCTGCCGCAAGGCAGTCAAAGAGCACGCGCTGGAAAAACGCTTCTCGGTGAAGGTCACGGCCGACATGCTTGAGCACTTCCTCGGCGTGCGCAAATTCCGCTACGGCCTGGCTGAATCGCAGGATCAGATCGGTCAGGTTACCGGCCTGGCGTGGACTCAAGTGGGCGGCGAATTGCTGACCATCGAAGCCGCCGTCGTGCCGGGTAAAGGCCAGTTGATCAAGACCGGCTCCCTGGGTGACGTGATGGTCGAATCGATCACCGCGGCGCTGACCGTTGTTCGCAGCCGTGCCAAGAGCCTGGGGATTCCCCTGGACTTCCACGAGAAGCGCGACACGCACATCCACATGCCGGAAGGGGCCACCCCGAAAGACGGCCCTAGCGCCGGTGTGGGCATGTGCACGGCGCTGGTCTCGGCATTGACTGGCATTCCGGTGCGTGCGGATGTCGCCATGACAGGCGAGATCACACTGCGTGGTCAAGTGCTGGCGATCGGTGGTTTGAAAGAAAAACTGCTCGCTGCCCACCGTGGCGGAATCAAGACGGTGATCATTCCTGAAGAGAATGTGCGCGATTTGAAGGAAATTCCTGACAATATCAAGCGAGATCTGCAGATTAAACCGGTTAAATGGATTGACGAGGTCCTGCAAATTGCGCTGCAATACGCGCCGGAGCCCCTGCCTGATGTGGTTCCAGAGATAGTTGCAAAGGATGAAAAACGCGAGTCTGACTCTAAGGAAAGAATTAGCACGCATTAGTACGCATTTGCCTGGGGGGCTTCCTTGACAGCTTTTTAGAGCCCTTGTTATAAAGCGGCTCTTAAGTGTCTGTAGGCCATTCAGCACTCGTTTTTGCTTTCACCAAAAAACTTAGAATCATACTCAAATAGATATAAGGGGACTTAGAGTGAACAAGTCGGAACTGATTGATGCTATCGCTGCATCCGCTGATATCCCGAAAGCTGCTGCTGGCCGTGCGCTGGACGCTGTAATCGAATCCGTCACTGGCGCTCTCAAGGCTGGCGACTCTGTTGTTCTGGTTGGTTTCGGTACTTTCTCCGTAACTGATCGTCCAGCTCGCATCGGTCGTAACCCACAGACTGGTAAGACTCTGGAAATCGCAGCAGCCAAAAAACCAGGTTTCAAAGCCGGTAAAGCACTGAAAGAAGCTGTCAACTAAGTTCGATTCAGGTTTTTGCCTATCCGGGTCGGGGTCATGCCTGACCTGGCAGCGGAACGGTAGTCCGGTCGGCAACTCGCCGAATCGAGACACCGAGGCTCGCAAGTTCGAGTCATCGGTCCGCTCCGCCAGTTACGAGAAGGCGCATCCTCGGATGCGCCTTTCTTCTATCCGGATTCTACCCACGCTCCACGGTTGCCTAATTTTTGAAGTTCAACCGTTTCTGGGGGACGCATGCTGCAGAATATCAGGGACAATTCACAAGGCTGGATTGCCAAGACCATTATCGGGGTCGTCGTTGCACTGATGGCTTTGACCGGTTTCGACGCCATCTTCAAGGCCACGACGCACAAGAATGATGCGGCCAAGGTCAATGGTGAAGAAATCAGCCAGAACGAGCTGAGCCAGGCGGTCGATATGCAACGCCGTCAGCTCATGCAACAGCTGGGCAAGGATTTCGACGCTTCCTTGCTCGACGAAAAAATGCTGCGCGAATCGGCCCTCAAGGGCTTGATCGACCGCAAACTGCTGCTGCAAGGCGCAGAAAACTCGAAATTCGCTTTCTCCGAAGCGGCTTTGGACCAAGTGATCCTGCAAACGCCTGAATTCCAGGTGGACGGCAAGTTCAGTCCCGAGCGTTTCGACCAGGTGATTCGTCAACTGGGCTACAGCCGTATGCAGTTCCGCCAGATGCTGGCTCAGGAAATGCTGATCGGTCAGCTGCGCGCTGGCCTGGCAGGTAGCGGTTTCGTCACCGACGCACAGGTTCTGGCTTTCGCCCGTCTGGAAAAACAGACTCGCGACATGGCGACCCTGAACGTCAAGGTCGATCCGGCAGCGGTGAAACTCACCGACGACGAGGTCAAGGCCTATTACGACGAACACGCCAAGGAGTTCATGACGCCGGATCAGGTTGTCATCGACTACCTGGAATTGAAGAAGTCTTCCTTCTTTGATCAGGTCTCTGTCAAGGACGAAGACCTGCAAGCGGCGTATCAGAAAGAAATCGCGAACCTGTCCGAGCAACGCCGGGCTGCGCACATTCTGATTGAAGTGAACGATAAAATGACCGAGGCGCAAGCCAAGGCCAAGATCGAAGAGATTCAGGCGCGTCTGGCCAAAGGCGAGAAATTTGAGGCCCTGGCCAAGGAATTCTCCCAGGATCCGGGTTCGGCGAACAACGGCGGTGACCTGGGCTATGCAGGCCCGGGTGTCTACGATCCGGCATTCGAAACCGCGCTGTATGCGTTGGCCAAGGATCAGGTTTCTGGCCCGGTGCGCACCGACTTCGGTTACCACCTGATCAAGCTGTTGGGCGTTGAAGCGCCTGAAGTGCCGACGCTGGCGAGCCTGAAAGACAAGCTGACCCGCGAGCTGAAAACCCAGCAGGTCGAGCAGCGTTTCGTCGAGGCGACCAAGCAACTGGAAGACTCTTCGTTCGAGTCCTCCGACCTGGCCCAGCCGGCGCAAGACTTGAAGCTGACCGTTCACACCTCCAAGCCGTTCGGCCGCGAAGGTGGCGAAGGTGTCGCAGCCAGCCGTGCCGTGGTCACTGCCGCGTTCAGTCCTGAAGTGCTGGATGAGGGTGCCAACAGCACCGCCATCGAGCTGGATCCGGAAACCGTGATCGTGCTGCGCGCCAAGGAACACTTGAAGCCTGCACAGTTGCCGCTGGAAGCCGTCAACACCAGCATTCGTGCACAGTTGGCCAAGGAACACGCCAGTTCGGCCGCCAAGACCAAGGCTGATGAGTTGATCGCCAGCCTGCGCGATGGCAAGACGCCATTGAACAAGGGCATCGACGGTCAGAACTGGAAAGTGACCCAAGCCGTGACTCGCGCTCAGGAAGGGATTGACCCTACCGTGCTGCAAGCGCTGTTCCGGATGCCAAAACCTGCCGCCAAGGACAAGCCGACCTTCAACAGCGTGACCCTGGCCGATGGCAATCTGGTGATCGTGCAACTGAACGGTGTGAACGAAGCGGCTGCGCCGACTGATGAAGAGAAGGCTCAATACCGTCGCTTCCTCGCCTCGCGCATTGGCCAGCAGGACTTTGCGGCCTACCGCAAGCTGTTGGAAAGCCAGGCCGAGATCAAGCGTTTCTGACGCCTGACCGAGTCGCCCGCAACACCTGGACCCCGGCCGAAAGGCCGGGGTTTTTTATGGGTGCTATCAAAGCGCCATAGGTTATCCGTCGCCTGTATGTTTACCTCGCGACTTTTTCCTGTAAATGGCAGTCAGTAGACTGTATCTGTTTTAAGACACTAATCGATGCTCCGCTAAGCATCGATCTGTTGCACAATACGCCCCGGACCGTTTTCCTCAGGATGTTCAATGTTTAAATCAATTCCCATGCGGGTTGTCGGGTTGGCGCTGTTGCTGGCTGCCGCCGCCGGCTGCTCGTCGAAGAAAGCCCCCATCTATGAGCATGAGAACTTCAATGACTCCGGGACGTTTTCGCGCAGTTACCCGGTGACTGATGCGCAGACCTGCGAAGCCGCCCGTCGGGCGCTGCTCAGTCAGGGCTACATCATCACCAGTACCGACCCGAAACTGGTCAGTGGACACAAAAGCTTCCAGCAGACTGGCGAGACCCACATGGAGATCAGCTTCAGTGTGGTGTGTGCCGATGATGGCAGCGAAGGGCATCACGCGACCATGTTCGCCAACGCCTTGCAGGATCGTTACGCGCTGAAGAAAACCAACAACTCCGCCAGCGTGGGCGTGGGCGTGTTGGGCTCGGTATCGATGCCGATCGGCTCGTCGGATGATTCGATGGTCAAGGTGGCGAGCGAAACCGTATCGTCGGCCAAGTTCTACGAACGTTTTTTTACCCTGGTTGAGCTATTCCTGCCGCCGGAAGCGAAAAAGGCTGCGCACATCGTCGAGAAACCCAAGACCGACCTGGGTGTGCCTGAGGCCAAGGCTGCTCCGGCTCCATTGGCGGCAACGCCAACGCCAGCGCCAGCAGCAGAGCCTGCGCCAGCACCGGCAGCCGCGCCTGCAGCGGACCCAGCACCGGCACCTGCCGCTTCAGAGCCGGTTGCACCGCCTGCTGAAACCGCGCCGGTCACTCCGGTTGAAAACTCCGAACCGTCATCGTCCACCGAAACGGTTGCACCACCGCCTCAATCAACCCTGCCACCACCGAGCGAGCCTATTCCGGCCATGCCGACCGCCGCTCAGTAATCGGCAAACATTTCGGGATCGCGTCGCACGACACCGATCCCGAAATGGCTTCTGGCTTGACCCGCGTCAAGCCAGGCTGAAGTCCTACAGCCTCTATCGAAAAAATCCTGTGATAAATGCCTGACCACCTGCTACGTTTTATTAAGTAGCCGCTGGTCGGCGTGCCTGCGTCATTTTTCTTTCACTTGGGCACTTTATGCTCAAGGCGCTGGTCATTTATTCAGGCATTTTTTTAACGAGTGATGTGGGGGATTTAGCAATGGATGACTATCAAGAAGAGTTGCTCGAGTATCAGGCGTTTGAACTGGATCCGTTGGAGCCTGCGGAAGACGCTACAGAGTTGTAAGCGTTACGCGGTTTGGCGATGACTGCGGCGAAACTCGCCGGGTGTCTGGCCATTCCAGCGTTTGAAAGCCCGCTGGAAGGCTTCGGCTGAGGCAAATCCCAGCAGGTAGGCGATTTCACCGAACGCCAGTTCGGTGTCGCGGATATAGGTCATGGCCAGGTCGCGACGCGTGTCATTGAGAATGGCGCGGAATTGCGTGCCTTCCTCGGCGAGTTTGCGTCGCAAGGTCCAGGTCGGCAGTTTCAAGCGTGCCGCCACTTCTTCCAGGTCGGGTTCCCGACCACCATTGAGCAATGGCCCCAGCAACTGAGTGATGCGTTCACGCAGGCTGCGGGTGCGTGTCAGTTGCTCCAGTTCCCGTTCACACAGCTGCAGCAAGTGGCGCCAGGTACTCGGGCAGTGCTGCGGGTTGCGCTGGGCGAGACTGGCCAGGCTCAGGCGCAATTGATTGTGTTCGGCATCGAACTGGATCGGGCAATCCCCCAGCACCGCATAAGCTTCACGGTAGTCCGGTTCACTGAATTCAATGTCGATCCGCTCGGCATGAAGGGGGTCGGCGGTCAGGGCTGACAATTGCTGCAACCAGCCGGCGATGATCGAGTCGACGACAAAGCGGTTGTAGGCGTTATAAGGACTGATTGAGTAGAACCGCAGCCACGCACCTTGAGCGTCTTCGAGAAAGCTCGATTGCCCCCGATAGTTGGAGCCGTACAGCGCCTCGAAGCGAATCAGGCAGCGTGCCGCTTCACGCACGGTCGGAGCCTGCGCCGCAGTGATTCCGGCAAGGCCAGCCTGGCTCAGGCGACTGAGCTGGCCCATGCGCAAACCCAGCGCCGGGTCGTTGGTCAGTTGAATGGCGCTGTGGCCAAGGCGCATGTAGCGCGGGATCGACAGCCGCGCACCAGCCTCGGCCAGCCGCGCGGTATCCAGGCCGTATTGGTCAAGCAATGGCTGAGGGTCTGCTCCATGGCTGCGCACAGCGTCGGCCAGGCTATGAACAAAGCCTACCGACAGATCCCCGAGGCGCATTGGCAGTGGTTTCATGATTTACAACCAGAGGTTCAGCAACCGCGCGCCACGTGCGTTACCGTCGGCGAACTGTTGCCCGTTGTTGCTGAGAAAGCTTTGACCAGCGCTGCCCTGGTCCCAGAACTGGCCACGAAGAAATACGCTCATGCCCGCCACCGCCTGGCTACTCGGTGGTTGTGACGTCAGTGTCAGGCGGTGCCAGGCCTGGCCTTCGCTGATCTCGCCAGGTTTGAGGCTGACGGAGCCTGGCGTGGACAATCCCTTGTATCCGTTCCAGGGTTTGTCCCAGGTGCCGCGCCCGACCACAAACGCCGGAACGGCGACGAACTTCGCGCCCTGGTCGTCAAGCTTGCGGTAATTGTCCGGATACCAGCTGTCGCTGCCTATTAATACGCCCAGGCGTCCGGCCGGGGTGTCAATAACATTGAGGGTATGGTCTTCATTGGCGCCGAGGATCTCGGTTTTATCGAAGACCGGATGCATCTGGCGCTGCGGCTGGCCGATCGGCAGCCCGTCGCACCCGAACACCACGCTGCTGTTGTACAACGCGCCGCGGCCGATTTTCAGCCTACCGTCAATAATGCTTGGCTCGGGCAATACGATGGTGCCGGCCACCAGCGTTATGTGGAATTCTTTCGCCAGGCCACCAAACAGCGCCTGGTAATCCTTGGCCATGCCTTTGGCCTTCATCCGCAAGTGAGCATCATCGATACGACTTTCGCTTTTGGCGCTGATCAGCGCACGCACGAACTGCACGGGATTGCTCACTGCCAGCCAATTCATGGCTTCCTTGAGTGTGCTGGCCTGGTACAGCTCATCTTTTTCGCCGCTGATCATCAACCAGGTGCCGACATGCTCGGGCAGCACGACGATGGTCTTCTCATTCAACAGGCCCTGTTCCTGAGCTTTCTGCAAATAGGCCGCCAGCTTGCGGTGCAGGCGCTCGGGGCTTTGATAGTCGGTGGGGAACAGCTCGGGCTGGATGCCCAGCAGATTGCCGCGATCGGCAGGCGTGCCTTGATCGATCGCCAGATTGATGCGCAGGTCCGACAGATAATGACCCACCGGACGGTCCGCAGCCCACATGGCGTAGGTCGTGAGGACGGCGATCAGGGCCATGGAGAACGTCAGGTACAAAAGTTTGCGCATGGGAAAACAATCAACGACCGGGTGCAGGGTTCGCGACTAGGGTAGGGCGCATGCCGGTGCTTGCCAAGGGGCGCTGCGCATTTGGATCAATAAGTTGTAAGTTTCGGTCATTGAGTGACAGGGACGCGACTCTTAGTCTGTCCACCATGACTGACAGGAGCCAAAGAGCTCCTGCATTTTTCCCGTGATCGCTCGATGTGGAGTTACCGAATGGCCGCCGCTCACTACCCGCACCTGTTGGCCCCGCTGGACCTGGGTTTTACCACGCTGCGCAACCGCACCCTGATGGGCTCGATGCACACCGGTCTTGAGGAGAAGCCCGGCGGTTTCGAGCGCATGGCAGCCTACTTCGCCGAACGTGCACGTGGCGGCGTTGGCCTGATGGTGACCGGCGGTATCGGCCCGAACGATGAGGGCGGCGTCTATTCCGGCGCGGCCAAGCTGACCACTGAGGAAGAAGCGCTCAAGCACCAGATCGTGACCCGCGCGGTGCACGAGGCCGGCGGCAAGATCTGCATGCAGATTCTCCATGCCGGCCGTTACGCCTACAGCCCGAAACAGGTTGCGCCGAGCGCCATTCAAGCTCCGATCAACCCGTTCAAGCCCAAAGAACTGGACGAGGAAGGCATCGAGAAGCAAATCAGCGATTTCGTCACCTGTTCGACCCTGGCGCAAAAAGCCGAGTACGACGGCGTCGAGATCATGGGCTCCGAAGGTTATTTCATTAACCAGTTTCTCGCCGCCCACACCAACCACCGCACCGACCGTTGGGGTGGCAGCTACGAAAACCGTATGCGCCTGCCGGTGGAAATCGTGCGTCGTGTGCGCGAAGCCGTTGGCCCCAACTTCATCATTATCTTCCGCTTGTCGATGCTCGACCTGGTGGAAGGCGGTAGCTCCTGGGAAGAAATCGTGACGTTGGCCAAAGCCATCGAACAGGCCGGTGCGACGATCATCAATACCGGCATTGGCTGGCATGAAGCGCGGATTCCGACCATCGCCACCAAAGTCCCGCGTGCGGCGTTCAGTAAAGTCACGGCCAAGCTGCGCGGTTCGGTGAACATTCCCCTGATTACCACCAACCGCATCAACACCCCGGAAGTGGCTGAACAGATTCTGGCTGAAGGCGATGCCGACATGGTCTCCATGGCGCGTCCGTTCCTCGCCGACCCGGATTTCGTCAACAAGGCTGCCGCTGGCCGTGGCGATGAAATCAACACCTGCATCGGCTGCAATCAGGCGTGCCTGGATCACACCTTCGGCGGCAAGTTGACCAGTTGCCTGGTCAACCCGCGCGCTTGCCATGAAACCGAGCTCAATTATCTGCCGGTGCAACACATTAAGAAAATCGCGGTGGTCGGTGCGGGTCCTGCCGGGTTGTCGGCTGCGACCGTGGCCGCTGAGCGTGGGCACTCGGTGACGCTGTTTGACTCGGCCAGTGAAATCGGCGGCCAGTTCAACGTCGCCAAACGCGTGCCGGGCAAGGAAGAGTTCTTCGAAACCCTGCGCTACTTCAACCGCAAGCTGCAGACCACGAATGTCGAGGTGTGCCTGAACACCCGCGTCGACGTGGCGAAACTGGTTGAAGGCGGTTACGACGAGATCATTCTGGCCACGGGCATCGCCCCTAGAACTCCAGCCATTCCCGGCATCGAAAACGCCAAGGTGCTGAGTTACCTGGACGTGATTCTGCAGCGCAAACCGGTCGGCAAGCGGGTGGCGGTAATTGGCGCGGGCGGTATCGGTTTCGACGTGTCGGAATTCCTGGTGCATCAAGGCGTGTCCACCAGTCAGGACCGCGAAGCGTTCTGGAAAGAATGGGGCATCGACACGCATCTTGAAGCGCGCGGCGGTGTCGCGGGGATCAAGGCCGAACCGCATGCTCCGGCGCGGGACGTGTTCCTGCTGCAACGCAAGAAATCCAAGGTCGGTGACGGCCTCGGTAAAACCACCGGCTGGATTCACCGTACCGGTTTGAAAAACAAGCAGGTGCAGATGCTCAATAGCGTTGAATACCTGAAGATCGACGACGAAGGCCTGCACATCCGCATCGGTGAAACCGGCGAGCCGCAACTGCTGGCGGTGGATAACATCGTGATTTGCGCCGGACAGGATCCGTTGCGTGAATTGCAGGAGGGTCTGGTAGCGGCGGGGCAGAATGTGCATTTGATCGGTGGCGCGGACGTGGCGGCGGAGCTGGATGCCAAACGGGCGATCAATCAGGGTTCGCGGTTGGCTGCCGAACTGTAACGGCAGGTTCAGCGTGCCAATGGTCATCGCGGGCTTGCCCGCAATGGCCTTCTCTAGGCTGCTAAGATGCTGGCTCATTACCCAGAGCCGGCATCGATGCTTCTCCCTCCCAACGACTGGCTACCCCAGGCCCCGCTCCAACCTCTGCACTTCGACTGGCTGAACACCGCCAGCATCGAAGTCGCCATCCTGCGTCTCGACCTGATCGACCCACTGATCAGCGGTAACAAGTGGTTCAAACTCATCGAACACCTCAAAGCCGCCGACCGGATGGGGGCCAAAGGCATCATCAGCCTGGGCGGAGCCCACTCCAATCATCTGCATGCGCTGGCGGCCGCGGGCAAGCGCTTTGGATTCAATACGGTGGGACTGCTGCGCGGCCATCCACAAGAAACCCCGACGGTGAAAGACTTGCAGGCGTTCGGCATGGAGTTGCACTGGCTGGGTTATGGCGGTTATCGAGCGCGGCACGAAGCGGGTTTCTGGCAGCCGTGGCAGGCGCAATATCCCGATCTGTACCCGGTGTCGGAAGGAGGTGGCGGTTTGCCGGGCGCGATGGGCTGTGTGCAATTGAGGGCAATGGTCAGTGAGCAACTGAGTGGACTGGGCTGGAGCGACTACCACGGCTGGTGGCTGGCTTGCGGAACGGGCACGACGCTGGCCGGCCTGGTGCTGGCCGAGGCGGGTAGACGCAAGGTGTACGGCGCGCTGGCGGTGCCTGACGATCACGGGGTCGCGCAACAGGTCGCATCAATCATCCACGAGGCCGGTTTGCAGCATTCGGCTTACGAGCTGTTCGACGCCAGCCGGGGCGGTTTTGCCAAGGTCGATCCGCTGCTACTCGACTTCATCGAGCAGACCGAACAAGCCAGCGGCCTTCCGCTCGAACCGTTGTACACCGGTAAAGCGCTTTTGATGCTCAAGCAGCAAATCGAGGCGGGAACATTCGCCAGGGGCACGCGCCTGATCTTCATCCATACCGGCGGCTTGCAAGGCCGCCGCGGGTTTCAATGAGTGGCAGTTCAACTGCGCTTGGGCATCATCCGCAGCAACGTGTTATCGCCCACGACATAGTGGTGATAAATCCCCGCCAACGCGTGCAGGCCGATCAGCCAGTAACCGATGGTGCCGCCCAGTTCATGCCAACCCTGGATTTGCTTGGCCAGCGTCTTGTCTTCCGGGATCAGCATCGGCAGGTCGATACCGTAGAACATCACCTGTTGCCCCTTGGCGCTGGTCACCAGCCATCCCAGTATCGGCATCGCGATCATGAAAATGTACAACGCCCAGTGCATCACCCTGGCGAGCGTGACTTGCCAGTGTGGGGACGCCGGGAAGATCTGCGGTGCAGGGCCCAGGCTGCGGGCGAATAGTCTGAGCCAGACCAGCACGAACACCGTCAGGCCCAGCATGAAGTGCGATTCGGTAATCAATGCTCGGCCGCCACTGCCTTTGGGAAAGATCCCGCGAAATTCGATACAGGCGTAAACCAGCGCCAGCAGAACCAGCATCAACCAATGCAGCGTGATCGATACAGTGCTGTAGCGTGATTCCGAGTTTTTCCACGGCATACGGTGTTCCTCACAGGTCTGGTCAAAAGCCCACCGTTCTTGATCGACGATGTTCCTTAACTGTAATCCGCTTTAGAGCTTTTGCCTGTGGCTATTTCGCCCTTCAACGCCCTGGATCAAGTGATAGAGCAAAAAAAAGCGCCAGTTCCGTTCGGGAACTGGCGCTTTTTCATGCCGGCGGCGCAATTAGCTGCTTTGTGGCATCTCGCCATTGGCCAGGCGTTTGTTGATGTCGGCGATCACCAGCGGCAAGTCAGTGATGGTGTCGATCATGTAGTGCGGCCGCGAACCTTCGAACAGCGCGTGAATACGCTTGCGCTCGCTGGCCAGTTGCTCGCTGCCGAGGGCGCGATAGCCTTCATAGTCCAGGCCCAGCGCATTGCCCGAGCAGATCAGTGCAACGGTCCACATGCCGGCGCGACGACCTTCGAGAATGCCTGGCACGGTGTCATCGATCTTCACGCAGGCGCCGACATCATCGATGCCCAGCGCAATGACGTTGGCCAAGGCCTGGGCTGGCCACGGGCGACCGTTGGGGACTTCGTCGGTGGCGACCACGTGGTCGGCCACGTAACCATTGGTGGCCGCCAGATCGACCACTTTGTCCATGACCTGCTTTGGATAACCGGAGCAGGAGCCAATCTTGATGCCTTGCTCACGCAATTTGGCAATGGTGTCCAGCGCACCGGGAATCAATGCCGAGTGCTCGGCGATTTTCTCGATTTGCAGCGGCATGAAGCGTTGGTAGATGGCGGTGACATCGTCGTCGGTCGGCGTGCGCCCGAACACTTTGCGATAACGTTCGGCAACTTCCGGCTGGTCACACAGGGTGCGAATGTGGTCCCACTTGCCCATGCCCATCGGCCCGCGGGCTTCTTCGATGGAGACCTGGACGTCGAACTCGGCGAACGCTTCGACAAAAATCTGCGTTGGGGCGAACGAGCCGAAGTCGACCACGGTGCCGGCCCAGTCGAGGATGGCGGCTTGGAGTTTGGTTGGGTTGGTGTAGTTCATGGTGAGAAAATTCCTGTAATAACTAGTAATCGGCTCTTTGTGGGAGCGAGCTTGCTCGCGATGAGGCCTTGTCAGTCGACATCAATGGAGAATGTCAAACCGCTATCGCGAGCAAGCTCGCTCCCACAGGGATTGTTGTGTGATTCAGATTTCCAGTACTTCCATCTCGCGCAGCACTTCGGCCACCGCGGCCACGGCCGCGTGCATCTCGGCCTCGTTGACGTGACCGATGCAACCGACGCGGAAGGTTTCGACCTGGGTCAATTTGCCGGGGTAAAGGATGAAACCCTTGGCCTTGACGCGTTCGTAGAATTCCTTGAACTGGTAGCGCGGGTCTTTCGGCGCGTGGAAAGTAACGATGATCGGCGTCTGGATTTCGGCGGGCAGAAAACTGCGCAGCCCCAGCTTGGCCATGTCATCCAGTAGCACCTGACAATTGTTGGCGTAGCGCTGATGCCGTGCCGGCAAGCCGCCTTCTTCGTTGTATTGCAGCAGGGCCTCATGCAGCGCGGCGACCACGTGGGTTGGCGGGGTGAAGCGCCATTGGCCGGTCTTGGCCATGTAGGTGTGCTGGTCGAAAAGATCCATGGCCAATGAATGCGAGTTGCCGGCAGCGCGGGCCAATGCTTCTTTGCGGGCGAAGACGAAACCCATGCCCGGGACGCCTTCCAGGCACTTGCCCGAAGCGGCGATCAATGCGTCAAACGGCACCTGTTGCGCGTCGATCGGCAGGGCGCCAAAGGAGCTCATGGCGTCGATGATCAGGCGTTTGCCGTGTTGCGCGATGACGTCGGCGATTTGCGGCAGCGGATTGAGGATGCCGGTGCTGGTTTCGCAGTGGATCAATGCGACGTGGGTAATGCTGGCGTCGGCGTGTAACAGGCGGTCGACGTCGGCGGCGGTGGTCGGTTCGTCTTCTGCGGTTTCGAAGGTGCTGAACGAGCGGCCGAGCACCTCGCAGATTTTCGCCAGGCGTTTGCCGTAGGCGCCATTGATCAGCACCAGCACTTTGCCGTCACGCGGCACCAGGGTGCCGATGGCCGCTTCGACGGCGAAGGTGCCGCTGCCTTGCAAGGGCACGCAGTGGTGGCTGTCGCCGCCGTTGATGATTGCCAACAGTTGCTCGCAGAGGCTGGCGGTCAGTTGATTGAAGCGGTCATCCCATGAACCCCAGTCGACCATCATCGCCTGGCGGGTGCGGCTGGAGGTGGTCAGTGGGCCGGGGGTGAGCAGGATTGGCTCGGCAATACTCATTCTTGTGTCCTCGCAAAAGCTCTCTGTGGGATGAAGCTACGGGACATAAATTGCAATTCGGCGTGCTATCAATCAAATTGTTTGTTGTTATGCCAGCCATCAGTGAGAGTTATTCATGAACCTGTTCCAGCTTCGCGCCTTCGACGCCGTGGCCCGCGAAGGCAGCTTCACCCGCGCCGCCGAGCGCCTGTTCATCAGCCAGCCAGCGGTGACCGGGCACATAAAAGCATTGGAAGAGCACTACCAAATCACCCTGTTGCGCCGCACCGCACGGCGCGTGGAGCTGACGGAGGAGGGCACCAAGCTGGCAGCGATCACCCGGGCGATGTTCGGCCTGGCCGAAGAGGCGCAGGTGATGCTGGAAGCGAATCGGCAGTTGCTGACCGGGCGCCTGGAAGTCGCGGCGGATGGCCCGCACATGGTCATGCCGATGCTGGCCAGTCTGCGTGCTCGGTATCCGGGGATCACGGTGAACCTGCGCTTGGGCAATGCCCAGGAAACCTTGGCCGCGTTGCTGTCCGAGCATGCCGACGTGGCGGTATTGACCGAGGTCGAGCCGCGCAAGGGATTGCATCTGCAAGCGTTGAGCGAATCACGAATTTGCGCGTTGGTACCCGACAGTCATCCTTGGGCAACCGCCAGCAGCGTCAAGCTCAAGGCGCTGGATCAGGTGATCATGGTGTTGCGTGAGCCGAGTTCCATCACCCGGCGCACATTTGATCAGGCGTGCGCGACGGCGTCGGTCCATCCACGGGTGTTGCTGGAGCTGGACAGCCGCGAAGCGGTGACCGAGGCGGTGGCGGCCGAGTTGGGCGTTGGCGTGGTGTCGTCAGTGGAAGTCAGCCACGACCCACGGGTAGCGGCCGTGCCGATCATGGGGGAGGGGTTGGTGAATCGGCACATGATCGGGTGCATGGAGCGGCGACGGGATTTGCGATTGATCCGGGCGTTTTTTGATTTGGCGCCAAGCCTCTGACCTGATCGTTCCCACGCTCCGCGTGGGAATGCAGCCCGGGACGCTCCGCGTCCCAAAGCGGACGCAGAGCGTCCATTGAGGCATTCCCACGCGGACGGTTCGACGCCTCGACGTGGGAACGATCATTGGGGCAGACTCTCGCGAACCATCTCCAGAAACGTCGCCACCACCCGTCGCGAACTCTGCTCGCGCAAGCACACCAGTGTCTCGGTCAGGCGCCGGGTGCAATCGGTAATGGGCAATGCGCAGACCCGCGAATCCGCGCCAAACTCGGCAGCCGACACCACGCCAACGCCAATCCCCACGACCACCGCCTCACGCGCCGCTTCCCGCCCCTCAACCTCAATCGCCGGACGAATCCGAAACCCGGCCCGGGCCATTTCCTCTTCCAGGGTTTGACGCGTGACCGAGCCGATTTCCCGCAGCACCAGCGGCGTGTCGTCCAGGTCGGCGAGGCAGATCGACTCGCGATCCGCCCACGGATGATTGCGCGACACGAACGCCACCATCGGGTCGTTGCGCAGCGGTAGAGAAATCAATCGTTCGTCACTGACATCCCGGCCCAACAACGCCAGGTCGGCTTGATAGTTGAACAGCCGAAACAGTGATTCATCGGTGTTGCCGGTTTCGATCTTCACGCTGATGCCGGGGTAGCGCTCACAGAAGCGCGCAATCTGCGGCAACACATGCACCGGCGCATCCACCGCGAGAATCAGGCTGCCCGTCTGCAAGGCCCGGGAGTCATGCAAGAGCTCCTGCGCCTCGGCCTCGATCACGAACAGCCGCTGAGTAATGCCCAACAAGCGCTCGCCCAGGTCCGTGAGGCGCACCGAGCGTTTATTGCGGTGGAACAGCAACACACCAAAGCGCTCTTCGAGTTTGCGCACCTGATCGGAAATTGCCGGTTGGGTGAGAAAAAGCCGCTCGGCGGCTTTGGTGAAGCTGCCGTGGACGGCCACGGCGTGGAAGGCTTTGAGCTGGGCGTGAGAAACCGACATCGAAACCTCCAGTAACAAGCTGAGCTTATATTGGAAATACGATAAATCGATTTCACTTATTAATCAGTAATTGTTTTTATCGGCCTCAGCCCCGGTGACTTGTCAGTCGACCAGCATCGGTGGCCATGAGCCCATGCGAGCATCAACAGGCTCATCTGACCGGTATCGCCCCACGGAAGCGGCGATATCGAAGTGCTTAACAATAAAAAACACAGGCGTTTTCTTCCAATTCTGCCGGCACACTCACACCTGAGGTCAGAACCACAATGAACAATCCCATCGGCACCATCAAGCGTTGGCGCGTGCAGATCTTCGCGATCACCTGGCTCGCCTACGCCGCGTTCTATTTCACTCGCAAAGCGTTTTCCGTGGCCAAACTGGGGATCGCCGAAGACCCCACCTTCATGCTCGACAAAATGGCCATGGCCAACCTCGATGCCATCTACCTGGCGGCATACGCCATCGGGCAATTCACCTGGGGCATTCTCGCCGACCGCTTTGGCCCACGGGTCGTGGTTCTCGGCGGGTTGTTGATCTCTGCGGCGGCCGCCCTGGTGATGGGCAGTTTCGCGACGTTACCGATTTTCGCCACCTGCATGTTGATCCAGGGCCTGGCCCAGTCCACCGGCTGGTCGGGGCTGTGTAAAAACATTGGCAGTTTCTTCCCTGCCGAGCAGCGTGGCAGGGTGCTTGGGCTATGGAGCTCCTGCTACGCCTTTGGCGGGCTGGTGGCCTCGCCGTTTGCCGGTTGGTGGGCGTACACGCTCATCGGCACCTGGCACGCGGCGTTCTTTTCCAGTGCGGCGGTGGTTGGGCTGGTCGCCGTGCTGTTTTTTATTTTTCAACGCAACACACCGCAAGACGTCGGCTTGCCGGCGGTGGAGCCGGAACCGGAACTGACGGCCGAAGAATCTTATGCCCTGAGCAAGATCAGCGTTCTGGAACCGTTGAAGGAAATCCTGCGCAATCGCACGGTGCTGGTACTCGGCCTGGCGTACTTCCTGCTGAAGCCGGCGCGTTACGCGATTCTGTTGTGGGGGCCGGTGATTGTTTTCGAGCAGATGCCCTCGGTGGGCAAGGTCGGTGCGGCGATTATCCCCACCTCGTTCGAACTGGCCGGGCTGTTGGGGCCGATCCTGTTGGGCCTGGCCTCGGACAAACTGTTCGGCGCCCGCCGTATGCCGGCCTGCGTGCTCAGCCTGTTGGCGCTGACCGTTTCTTTGGCGCTGTTCATGGGCGCCTTGCACACCGGCAGCGTCATGCTGGTGGTAGCGCTGCTGTTCGTCATGGGCCTGACGCTGTACGGACCGGATTCGATGATCAGCGGCGCGGCGGCGATTGATTTCGGCACTGCCAAGGCGGGCGCCACGGCGGCCGGGTTCGTTAACGGTTGCGGTTCGGTCGGGGCGATTCTCGGTGGCTTGCTGCCAGGCTATTTCGACTCGGTCACGGTGTTCATCGTCTTCGCCGGCTGCGCAATGTTCTCCGCCCTGGTCCTGATCCCGCACTGGAACAGCCGTCCGGCTGGCCTGCGTACCGACAGCGCCTTTGTGCCCAACCAGGCGATGCCTGTAAAACCCCTGCGTACCTGAGGAAAAAACCGATGAGACCTTTCTGGCTGGAACAGGCGCTGGAGGCCGAGACCTGCGCGCCGTGCGAACCTTTGTCGGGCGATACCCGCGCCGATGTGTGCATCGTCGGCGGTGGTTACACCGGGTTATGGACGGCGATCATGCTCAAGGAGCAGAACCCCGAACTGGATGTGCTGCTCATCGAGGCCGACATCTGCGGTGCCGGCGCGAGCGGCCGCAACGGTGGTTGCGCACTGTCGTGGTCAGCCAAGTTTTTCACGCTGGAAAGGTTGTTTGGTGTCGAGGAAGCCGTGCGCCTGGTCAAGGAATCGGAGCGTAGCATTTATGCAATCGGCGCCTTCTGCGAACAGTACGGCGTCGAGGCCGACTACCGCCTCGACGGCACGCTCTACACCGCGACCAACCGCGCTCAATGCGGTTCGACCGATGCAGTGATTGCTGCATTGGAGCGCAACGGCATCAATTCTTTCACCCAGCGACCGGTCGCCGACGTGCAGCGCATGGCCGGTTCCAGCAAACACCTGGAAGGCTGGTTTTCACCGGCCGCCGCGAGTGTGCAGCCGGGCAAACTGGTGCGCGGTTTGCGCCGGGTCGCCTTGCAACTGGGCGTGCGAATTCACGAGCACACTGCGATGACCGGATTGGAGGAGGGCAAGCCTGCCGGGGTTAAAACCCCCGGCGGCAACATCCGCGCCGACCGTGTGGTGCTGGCGATGAACGCCTGGATGGCCCGTGCGTTTCCACAGTTCGAACGCAGCGTGGCGATCGTTTCCAGCGACATGCTGATCACCGAACCGCGACCCGATCTGCTCAACGACATCGGTTTGACCAGCGGTGTCACGGTGCTCGATTCGCGGATATTCGTGCACTACTACCACAACACCCCGGACGGTCGAATCATGCTCGGCAAGGGTGGCAACACCTTTGCCTACGGCGGGCGGATGTTGCCGGTGTTCGATCAACCTTCGCCTTATGCCGGCTTGTTGCAGTACAGCCTGAGCGAGTTTTTTCCGGCGTTCGCCCAAGTCAAGGTCGAGGCCACCTGGAACGGTCCTTCGGATCGCTCGGTCACCGGTTTGCCGTTTTTCGGCCAGATGAGCGCCTGCGGTAATGTGTTTTACGGTTTCGGTTATTCCGGCAGCGGTGTCGGGCCATGCCATATGGGCGGGCAGATTCTGGCCTCGATGGTTCAGGGGCTGGACAACGTCTGGACCCGTTCACCCCTGGTGAATGGCCCCTTGGGGTTTTTCCCGTCGGAGCCGATTCGTTACCTCGGCTCCTTGATGGTGCGCAACGCCATCCGCCGCAAGGAGCGCGCCGAGGATCACGGGCGCCGGCCACGGCATCTGGACGTGCGCCTGGCCAAATTCGCAGCGGCGGCGGGCAAGGCTGACAAGGGTTGAGCGCGTCTATCGATTGACTAGCCAATCAAGCAGCAAGCGACCATCGCTGCGTGGCGTGTAAGCGCTTCGAGGCGTTGGCGGGTTGGCTGCGGTGGCACACAGCACTGGACGGTCCGGGTCGCTGTCGAGAAAGCTGATAAGCACCTCGGTGCCGGCAAGTGGCAGCCTGGACGGGTCAATACGCCCGTCCGGCGTTGCCAGGGCCAGGGGTATCCACAAACCAGCGGATTCATCGTCCAGCGGCGTTGGCCACAACGCGATGTGTATCCGCCCTTGATCATCCAGCACCGCCGGTTGTCCGACCAGGCCCAGTACGCGCGCCGGCTGCAAACCGGCAATGAGGGGGCGAGCCTGTGTCAACGCGGGCCGGAACGCTGTCGACCAGGGAATGGCACTGAACTGATTGCTGTAGTGCCAGACCTCGTCGGGTGTGGCCTCGGTGAGAATCGACGGCTGCTGGCACTGATGCTGAATGTCGGTCAGCAGCCATTGATCGTTGAAGTTCGTGATGGGATGTTCCGACACTTGCACGATGCACCCACTGCGCAGATCACGGTGGTTGCTCTGACCTTCTATCTGTCGATGCTTGCTGCGCAGGCGTTCGAGGATTCGGCGACTGACCTGGGCACGGTCGAGGCATGACGCGACCGCGTGAGCGCCCAGCGTTGGCGAGGCGTGACGCTGGAACAATTCGCGGATCACCGGGCCGTTAGCTGAATCGGCCGTCTCGTCGTGAAACGGCATCAACTTCGGCACCTGGGGAAAGCTCAGGCTGTCGTCCGCCAGCACCAGCACATGGCCGGTGCGCTGATGTTCGAAGTGAAAATGGATGCCTTCTTCCTCGCAGAGGCGTTGCAGGAATGCCAGGTCGCTCTCCTCGAACTGAATGCAGAATGGTCGGACGGGGTAGCGCGGGCTCGGCAGTTCAAAGCGGTAGCTGTCGGCGGGTAACGCGTTTTCTGCGAGCAACTGACGCAGGATGTCGGGCACGCTGAGCTGATGAAACACCCGCCGATGAGGTTGTCCGTCCAGGTGTTGAAGGCGCGGTGCCAGCACCAGGTTGTAGCCGATCCCATGCGGGCCACGATGTTCGCGACGGGCACTGTGCAGCAGGCCGTGAATGCCGGTTTCGCCGTCCAGGCTCAGGAACGCGGGCTGGTGCAGCAACTGCTCGAGTTTTATCGTTGGCGTCAGACCGATCACTTCGATGTCGAAACGATAAGGCTGGTTGAGGCTTTCACGGCCACTGAACTGCGACACCTGCACATTCAAACCGTCGTTCAGGAGTGCCAGGGTGTAGGGACTTTCCTTGTCGTTGTGCATCGAACACGCTTCTGCCATGGGATATGGGAGCAGAGGGTACGAAACCACGGCCATGAATGGTCAGCGTAAATCGCCTTTTCGGAATTGCCCTACAAGCAGTGGTGAAGATGTCGATACGTCATGGGCGTGAACAGGTGGATTTTTTGGTCGATTGCCTTCTTTAGGCCGTATAAACTTGCGCCATGCGTCGGCCAATAGATGTCTCGGCGCCACAGATCAAGAGAGTGAGTAATGGGCGCACAGTGGAAGGTTAAACACAAAGAAGCGGCATCTAACGCCAAGGGCAAGATCTTCGGCAAACTGGTGAAAGAAATCACCATTGCTGCGCGTAACGGTGCCGATACTGCCACCAACGCTCACCTGCGCCTGGTGGTCGAGCAGGCCAAGAAAGCCTCGATGCCCAAGGAAACCCTGGATCGCGCGATCAAGAAAGGCGCGGGCCTGTTGGGCGAAACCGTGCAGTACCATCGCGTGACGTATGAAGGCTTCGCACCGCATCAGGTGCCACTGATCGTTGAATGCGTGACTGACAACATCAACCGCACCGTGGCTGAAATCCGCGTAGCGTTCCGCAAGGGCCAACTGGGTGCTTCCGGTTCGGTGTCGTGGGATTTCAACCATGTGGGCATGATCGAAGCGTCCCCGGACAGCCCTGATGCCGATCCGGAAATGGCCGCGATTGAAGCCGGTGCCCAGGATTTCGAGCCCGGTGAAGAAGAGGGCACGACCCTGTTCCTGACCGAGCCAGCAGACCTGGACGCGGTTCAGAAAGCCCTGCCAGAGCAAGGCTTCACAGTATTGTCGGCCAAGTTGGGCTACCAGCCGAAAAACCCGGTCAGCGGTTTGAGCGACGAGCAGATGGCTGAAGTCGAGGCGTTCCTGGAAGGCCTCGATAACCATGACGATGTGCAGGACATGTTTGTGGGTTTGGCGGGTTAAGTATTCCAGCGTTGACGGTTTTGTCAGCTGACAGGCCGTCTTCGCGGGCAAGCCCACTCCCACAGGGGGTTTGTGTCGATCACAAAATAGGTGAACGACACAAAACCCTGTAGGAGCGGGCTCGCCCGCGATTGACCGCGCAGCGGTCACTGAATATCAAGTAATCCCACAATCTCACTAAATCCAGGCCGCGCCAGCACATCCGGCTGACAGCAACGCTGCTCCAACGCTTCCAGTCGGCCACGTTCTGCATCGCTCAAACCTGAGTCGATCCGCTCCAGCAATTCCCCCAGCAACACCCCGAATGCCCGCACTTCGATCCGTTGCAGCGCACGGCTTTCCAGGCTGTCGGAGGTCGCATGAAACGACGCCGCACCAAAGTCCCCCAGCAGGCAATCCCCGTGCTCGTTCCACAGAATATTGTGGCCGTAGAGATCGCCGTGGGTGATGCCTTGGTCGTGTAAATGCTCGGCCACCGAGGCGATGCCGCGGGCCATGCGCAACGCGACATCGGCACTGAAACGGGTGTCTTCGGTGTACACGTCACGGGTACAGGATGCCAGGCTCGGCAGCGCAGCCAGGTTTCGGTAACTCGGATCGATCAGTTGCATCACCAGCCCGGCTTGCTGCTCGGGATGATCAACGATGCGGCCTTCGACCCGGATCAGGTTGGGATGAAGACCGGCCGTGATGCAGGCGTTCATTTCGTGCAGGGGCGAGCCATCACTGGTCATTTCGCCTTTGTAGAGTTTCACCGCGACGGGAGTGGCCGCTTGGCCTGGCCGTGCCCATGTAGCGCGATGAATCACCCCTGAAGCGCCTTCGCCCAGTTGCTGTTCCAGGCGCAACTCGGTCCATGCAATGCTCGTCGTGGCATCGAGCGCCGCGACATCCGCTTCGGTTTCCAGCGGATTACCGGCATAAGCCAGCCAGGTCAGGCTTGGCAGGGTCAGCAACCACTCGGGAAGCTCAGTCAGCTGGTTGGCGGCGATGCGAATCAGCTCGAGTCGATGGCACTGGCTCAGGCGCTCGGGCAGGCGCTGCAAGCGATTGCCGGCGAGCATGAGTTTTTGCAGGTACGGCCGATCGCCCAGCTCATCGGGCAGCTCGCCGATGTGGTTATCGGTCAGGATCAGCCAGCGCAGCAATGGCGGCAGCGCTTCGGCGGGCACCTTTTCAATCGCATTGGCCTTGAAACCGATCATCGTCAGCGCGGCGCATTGACCGATGCAGGCGGGCAGTTCGGTGAACAGGTTGTCCGAACAAAACAGCACACGCAAACGGGTCAGGCGATGCAGGTCGTCGGGCAGGCTGCTCAACGCGTTGCCGCTGAGGTTGAGCACTTCCAGCGAGTCGGCGAGGTCGAAGATTTCTCGTGGAAATTCAGTCAGGCCGCAGGCCAGATCCAGACGGGTGATGCCTGTCAGTTGACCGGCGCGCAGTTGGGCGAGGGTATCCATGGGCGGGTTCGCTATTGATCGAGGAAAGGGCGCGGGCGGCATGATACCGGTAAATCCGTTCGGCCTGTGAGGCCGCTATCGCGAGCAGGCTCGCTCCCACAGTTGACCGCGTTGCCTTGGCTGGCGCCGACCTGGGGTGGGAGCGAGCCTGCTCGCGAAGGGGCCGGGGGCGGCAGCACAAAAACTATGGCTCGCGCACTTCCACCAACTGACCCAACCGGCTGCGCGTGCGCGCCAGGTCTATGGCATCGCCGGCCAGGCTCTCGCACAACGACTGCTGGCCAAGCAACGTCAGGTGTTTGTCCTGATCGTACAAAACGTCGATCAAATTGATGAAACGCTGCTGCGCCGCGATCAGGCAGTCTGCCAGGGTGGGCAGGGCGTCGATGATCCAGCGGTCGAAACGTCGGCATAACTCCAGATAATCCATGACCGCCGTGGGGTGTTCGCACAAATCGGCGAAGGTAAAACCGATGGTGCGTTCGTTGCAATATCGCGCGGGTAGGTGGCGGGTGCCGACCGGCAACTGCAGGGGGGGCGCGTCACGTTTGGGCAAGTCCAACGCCTGACGTTGCACCACCGAGCCCGGCCATACGTACCGGCCCTGGGTAAACAGCTGATGCGCGTGGGTTCTCATCTGGCTGCGGTAGTCGTGTGGCCCACCGACCTCCATGACCTGCATGTACGCATGGATCAAGTCGATTACCGGTTTGAACCGCGCGTGGTAGAGCGGGTTGGGCAACAAGCCTTCCGGCGGGTAATTGGAGGTGACCAACAACAGGATGCCGCGACGAAACAGGGCCTTGAACAGCCGCGTGATGAGCATCGCATCGCCGATGTCGTGGACATGGAACTCGTCGAAACACAGCACGCGGCAGTCGCTTAGCAGCGTGTCGAGGGTGACGCCCAGTGCATCGGGATGATCACGATGGGTGAACATGCCTTGGTGCAGGCGAGCAAAAAACTCATGAAAATGCAGGCGTTGTTTGTCGGTAATCGGGATGGCCTGGAAAAAGCCGTCGAGCAGCCAGCTCTTGCCGCGACCCACCGCACCATGCAAATACAGGCCAGGGAGGGTTTTTTCCGAGGTGCCGAGCAGGGCAGAGGCGTGCTGCGCCATGAACTCGATCACCCGTAGCTGGCTGTGGCTGAGGGTGTAGCCCTGAGTATGGGCGCGGTGACGGAAGTAGTCGTGAATCACTTGACCTGTCGCGGTGCTGCCGGCAGGTGCAGCAAACGCCTTGCCGAACAGGCGGCGCAGCGTCGGCCAGCGTGGCGTGCGTCGCGAATGGTTGGATGGTCGAATGGCCACTGTGAGGTTACCCCGTCGTCGTCTCGCAGACTCCCTCGAGCTGCCGCGGCGTAGTTTAACCAAACGGTGAATAAATCGACTACTGCGACGCGTACTCCTGCAGCCGCTGCCGAACGCAGCGTTCGCCTGCGGCTACAGAGCGTGCGTCATGCCCGGTGATCTAGCGTTCGATGCTGCGATTCCAGCGCGCATTCCACGCCGGGCGCTGTTCGTTGACCTGGTCCCAATCGATCGCAATCGCGGTGGTCAGATACTGTTTCATGGCCTCGACCTGACCACGGGTCTTGTCGGTGGTCGGGGTGTTGGGGTTGGACGGGATCTGGTCGCCATCTTCAAGCGCGGCGGCTTGTGCTTCGGGTGTCAGCAGGAAGGCGGCGAGCTTCTGCGCCAGTTCCGGTTGAGTGTTGTTGGCGATGGCGCACTCGGCCACGTTGAGCACCACGGCGCCTTCTTTAGGCTGCGCGTATTCGACCGGCATGCCTTTGAGTTTGAGCGCGGTGACCTGAGTCGGGGTCAGCGGGAACAGCGCGGCTTCGTCGGTCTGGAGCATTTCGGAAATCTTCGCCGAGCTCGGAATGTATTCCAGCACGTTGCGCCCGACGGTGTTCGGCCACGCCTTGAAGCCTGGCTCGACGTCGGTTTCGCTACCGCCCTGAATCCGGTTGAACATCAGGAAACCGTGAAGGCCGAAGGTCGAAGAGGCCATCGACTGGAACACCAGTTTGTCCTTGAAGCGCGGATCCGCCATGTCCATCCACGAGGTCGGCGCCGCCCAGCCTTTTTCCTTGAACAGCCGCGTGTTGTACGCCAGCCCGGTCACCCCGAGGCTGACTGCCACTGCTTGATCCTTGATCCGACCTTTGGCTGGAATCTGCGCCAGTGGCGCGCTGTCCTGGAGTTTGTCGCACAGGCCCATGGCGATGGCGCGGTACATGATGCCGTCGTCGAGGAACATCACGTGCATCTGCGGGTTGCCTTTACTGGCCTGGACCTTGGCCAAAATATCGGCGGAAGTCCCCGGCACGATCACCACTTTGACGTTGTTGGCTTTCTCGAAAACCGGCAGCACCTTGTCGGCGTAGAGCCGCTCCATGGTCCCGCCGTTCATGCCCAGATACAGCGTGGGTTCGGCCTGTGCCTGGGTGACCGAGAGCAGGGCGGTCAGACAGGAGAAACCGAGCAGTGCACTGCGTTTGACGTTATTCATTGGCGCGACCTTCCTCTATCAAGCTACGGAGATGGAGTGAAACCGGGTGATGGAAAACGCATCCAGCGGCGTCTTTGAGGCGCCGCTGCAGATGATCTCGGTGAGCGTCTGGCCCACCGCAGGGCCGATCTGGAAGCCTGCGCCGGCAAAGCCGAACGCGTGCAACAGACCAGGTCGGGTGCTGCTATGCCCGATCACCGGCTGGCGATCGGGCAGGTAACCTTCGGTGCCGCTCCAGGTACGAATCGCCTGGGCACCTTGCAGAAACGGGTAAAGCTCGACGGCCTGGCGCAGGATCTCGATCACGGCGTGTTGGCCAGGCCGGGCGCGCGCCTCGTCGAGGGCAAAACCCTGACCGCCGCCCAATACACAATTGCCGCGTGCCACCTGGCGGGCATAGATGCCGCCGCCCTCGACGCCGGTGCTGGCATTCATCACCAGCGGCAACGGTTCGGTGACCAGCATGGCCGGATGGCCGGCGTGCATAGGCACCGCTTCGCCGAAGTGTTCGGCCAGGCTGCCAGCCCAGGCACCGGCGCAATTGAGCAGCCAGGGCGCGTGCAATTCCAAACCGGTTTGCGTGCTGACGCGAAAGCGCTGGCCATCGTGTTCCACCTCCGTCACCGGGCATTGTTCATGGATTTGCGCACCGTGGCGCCGCGCCGTCTGGGCGAAGGCCGGGGACACCAGTCGCGGGTTGGCGTGGCCGTCGTCCGGGCAAAACGATGCGCCGACGGCGACGTCGCCGACCCAAGGAAAACGTGCGCGAAGTTCAGTGCGATCGAGTACCTGCAAGTCGAGGCCGAAGCCCTGGCTGCTGGCGGCATAGTCCTGCAAGGCCTGAAGATCGTTATGACTGCGGGCCAGTTTCAAATGGCCGCTGCGCTGATATTCGCCGTCGATGCCGATCAGTTGCGGCAGCTGTCCCCACAGCGAGTGGGCCTGTTGCGACAACGGAAGTTGCGACAGCGGTCGCCCTTGACGCCGCACGCCGCCGTAGTTCACGCCGCTGGAATGCGAGCCGCAAAAGTCCCGCTCCAGCAGGGCCACGCGGCGACCGGCCTTGCTCAGAAACAGCGCGGCCGAGGCGCCGACAATGCCGCCGCCAATGATGATTGCATCGACTTCGATCATGGCTCGATCTCCAGACCAAACGGCAGGGGTTTGATCGGTGCCTGAGCGCGCAATCGGCCAATCTGCGACACCGGGCGCCCACTTTCGCGGGCAATGACTTCTGCCGCGGCGGCGCCGCACATCCGCCCCTGGCAACGGCCCATGCCCACGCGGCAATGCGCCTTGACCCGGTTGATCTCCCAATGGCCTTCGCGCACCACTTCGCGGATATCTCCTGCCCGTACTTCTTCGCAGCGGCAGACCATCACCTCGTCAGGCGTATCGGCGGCCCAGTGTTCGGGAAACATGAAGGCGCGTTCCAGGCCGTGGCGAAAGGTCTCGATGCGGCCCAGTGCCTGCTCCAGTTGAACGCTACGGTGCGGCGCAATCGGGTGACCGATGTCTTCGAGCAGTGCCAGCGCTGCGCGTTCGCCGGCCATTTCAGCGGCGTCGGCGCCCATGATGCCGGCGCCGTCACCGGCCAGATAAACCTCGGCGACACTGCTGCGACCGGTACTGTCACGCTGCGGCAGCCAGGCGCGGTTGAGCGGGTTCCAGATGAATTGGCAGCCGAGCAAGTCAGCGAGTTGGGTTTCACTGCGCAGACCGTGGGCGAAGGCAACGGCGTCGCACTCAAGCGATTGTTCTCCGTTGGCGTTGGACCAATCCAGCGATTGCACGCGCTGTTCGCCATTGATGCGTTTCAGGGTTGCCGCTTGATGCACCGGGATGCCGTGGGCGGTCAGCCAGCTGCGGTAATAAATGCCTTTGGCCAGCGTGGACGGTTGTGACAGCAGGCCGGGAAGGGCGCGGGCCTGAGCGCTGAACGGCGAACTGTCGAGCACCGCGACCACCTTTGCGCCAGCCTTGGCGTATTGATACGCCACCAGATAGAGCAATGGTCCGCTGCCGGCGAACACCACGCGCTCACCGATGGCGCAGCCCTGGAATTTCAGGGCAATCTGCGCCGCGCCGAGGCTGTAGACACCCGGCAAGGTCCAGCCAGGCACCGGCAGAATCCGGTCGGTGGCGCCGGTGGCGACGATCACGCGGGAAAATTCCAGTCGTGTGGCACGTGCCTCATGCACGGTGTCGAGTGCGCCGGCTTCGGCGTTCCAGACCAGCGTCTCGGGGCGATAATCCAGTTGATCGCGTAACGCATCGATTGTCTGATGCAACGCATTGGCCTTGCGCGCTTCAAAGCCATACAGCTTGACCGCCGAGCGCTTGAAGTTCGCCGGCTGACGCCGATAAATCTGCCCGCCACCGCGCGCCGCTTCATCCAGCAACACCGGGCGAACGCCATGCGCCACCAGCGTCTGCGCCGCACGAATCCCGGCCGGCCCGGCACCGACAATGACCACTGGCTTCATACCCTCTCCCTTTGTGAGCACCACAAATCCCCTGTGGGAGCGGGCTCGCCCGCGATGACGGCGTCAAATTCAACGAATGAGCTGGCAGACAAACCGCTATCGCGGGCAAGCCCGCTTCCATAGGGGATCCGGTTTCTGCAGATGGAATGTGGGTTCATACGGAGCGCCCCGGTTCGCGGGTGATGTGCTGGCCGGGTTCGAGCAGCGTCGAGCAGGCGCGCACGCGTCGGCCGTCGCCCAGTCGAACCCAGCAGTCCTGGCAGGCGCCCATCAGGCAGAAGCCGGCGCGGGGCTGGGCGCTGAAGTCGCTGCCGCGCAGGTGTTCGCTGCTGGTCAGCACCGCCGTCAGCAGCGTGTCACCGAGCAACCCGCTGGCCGGTTGGCCGTCGAGGGTAAAGGTCACGGCCGGGCGGTCGCCTTCGGCCAGTCTTTTCAGCAGAGCCATGGCGCCCTCATTGTTTACCCACCAGAACCCGATCCAGGCCGTAGACCCGATCGAGCAAAATCATGGTCAGCGCGGTCAGCGCAATCACCAGGGCCGACACCGCCGCCATCATCGGATCGATGGATTCAGTGGCGTACACATACATGCGCACCGGCAGGGTTTGCGTGGCTGGCGAGGTGACGAAAATCGACAGCGTGACCTCGTCAAAACTATTGATGAACGCCAGCAGCCAGCCCCCGGCGACGCCCGGCAGAATCATCGGCAAGGTGATTTCCCGAAACAGCGTGAAGCGTCCGGCACCGAGCGATTGCGCGGCGTGTTCGGCGCTGCGGTCCAGGCCGATGGCCGAGGCCAGCACCAGGCGCAACACGTACGGTGTAATCACCAGCACATGGGCGAAGATCAGCCAGGCAAAACTGCCGTTGACCCCCATCAGCGCAAACAGACGCAGCAACGCAACGCCCAGCACCAGGTGCGGAATGATGATTGGCGACAGGAACAGCCCGTTGAAAAAGTCCCGTCCGGGAAATTCGAAGCGGGTGATTGCCAACGCCGCCGGCACCGCAATCAAAGTCGCCAGGCTGGCGGCGCAGAACGCCAGAATCAGGCTGTTATAGAACGCATCGATAAAGTCGGCGCGCTCGAACACCGCACGGAACCAGCGCAAGGAAAACTCGGTGGTCGGCAGGCTCAGGGTGTTTTCCGCGGTGAACGCCACCAGGCAAACCACCACCAGTGGCGCCAGCATGAACAGCACCACCAGGGTATGGAACAGCAGGGCGAAAGGACCGTTCTTGGACATGACGAGTTATCCCAATGACTTCTTGTAGCGGCCTTCGATCATCCGGTTCCACGACAGCATGATCAGCAGGTTGAGCAGCAACAGCGCGACAGCGATGGCAGCGCCCATCGGCCAGTTGAGCTCCGACAGGTACTGGTCGTAGATCAGCGTGGCGACCATTTTGATTCGACGCCCGCCCAGCAAGCCGGGAATGGCGAAGGAGCTGGCGGCCAGGCCGAACACGATCAAGGTGCCGGACAACACACCCGGCATGATCTGCGGCAGCACCACTTGGCGCATCACGGTGAAGTGGCTGGCGCCCAGCGACATCGCGGCCTGTTCAGCGGCGGGGTCGAGTTTCTGCAGCGAGGTCCAGACCGGAATGATCATGAACGGCAGCATCACGTGAACCAGGGCAATCACCACTGCGAACGGCGTGTACAACAGCTTCATCGGTGAGCCGCCGAACGCTTGCAGGGTCTGGTTGACCAGGCCGTCGGCGCCTAGCAAAAGGCTCCAGCCAAAGGCGCGCACGACCACCGAAATCAGCAGCGGGGTGAGGATCAGAATGAGGAAGATCGAGCGCCACGGCGCGCCCATGCGGCTGAGGATGTAGGCCTCGGGCACGCCGATCACCACGCAGAGAAAGGTGGTCAGGGCGCTGATCCACATGGTGCGCAGGAAAATTTCGTAGAAATACGGATCACCCAGCAAGCTGCTGTAGTGGCCCAGGGTATAGGCGTTGCCGTTGATGCCCGAGCTGTAGTCGAAGACGTTGAACGACAGCACCAGCGTCAACAGCAGCGGGATGGCCAGCAGACTGATGTACAACGCCAGGGCCGGTGCCGACAACAAATACCCTTGACGTCCCTGGCGAATGGCGGCGAGCGTACTCATGCCGGCACCTCGTCGACGGTCAGCACCCGCAGCAGTGTCGCGTCCCAGTCGAGCCCGACCGCCGTGCCTTCATTCAAGGGCGCCGAACCATCGTTGCGGCGTACCACGCTGAGTTCGCCCAGGGACGTGGAAACGCCGTACAACCATTGGCTGCCGAGAAAGAAGCGGCTGACGATGTAGCCTTGCAAACGACCCTGGCCTTTGTCCCGCAAATCGATTTTTTCCGGGCGCAGGCTCAAGGTCAGGTCGCCGCCGCTGTTCACCTGAACCACGCCAGCGCCGTCACGTTCGCCAGGCAGCAGATTGGCCTTGCCGACGAACCCGGAAATGAACTCGGTGCGCGGGTGCTCATAGAGCGTGTAGGGAGCGTCGATCTGAGTGATGCGCCCGGCCTGCATCACCACCACACGGTCGCTGATCGACAACGCTTCGGACTGGTCGTGGGTGACCATCAGCGTGGTGATCCCGACTTCGCGCTGGATGCGGCGGATCTCGAATTGCATCTCTTCGCGCAGGTTGGCGTCGAGGTTCGACAGCGGCTCATCGAGCAGCAGCACCGGTGGCTCGATCACCAGCGCTCGCGCCAGGGCTACACGCTGGCGCTGGCCGCCGGAAAGCTCACGGGGGTAACGCTCGGCATGCTGGTTCAGGCGCACCAGTTTCAACACCCGATCCACCCGCTGCTGCAACTCGGCCGTGGGCACTTTGCGCATCCGCAGGCCGAAGGCGACGTTGTCCTTGACGGTCATGTGCGGGAACAGCGCGTAGCTTTGGAACACCACCCCCAAGCCACGGCTGGCAGGTTTGGCGTGGGTGATGTCGCGACCGTCCAGCACGATGCGCCCGCTGCTGACTTCGACGAAGCCGGCGATCATTTGCAAGGTGGTGGTTTTGCCACAGCCGGAGGGGCCGAGCAGGGAGACGAACTCGCCTTTCTCGACCGAGAGGTTGGTGGCGACGACGGCGTCGATCTCGCCGTAACGTTTGCCAAGTCCTTCAAGTTGCACAAAAGCCATAACTGCGCTCCACCTGAGATTGTTATGCGTCGCCCGAAGGCGCGCTTTTTTGTATGGGCAGATACGAAAAGATCTTGCTGGGTGCGTTGGCGCTCGACTTCAGTCGGCTGCCGCTGTTGTTCGAATCGCCCCTGTCTGGACGCAGAGTAGGACGAAGACTAGGATGGGCTCAATGGCCTATTTCACTGAAGCGATGACTATTTTCAGTTTCATTCAGTGAGTAAATTTATTGTCGAGAATTCCCATGACTGATTCCGCTGAACGGAATGAAAACAAAAATGAGGTCGGTGTCGGTGCGGTCTCCAGATTGTTTGCAGTGCTGCGCAGCCTGGGTGACTCCGTCGAGGGCGGGGAGCGCGTAACCCAACTCGCCCAGCGCATCGGTCTGTCACAACCGACCACTCACCGTCTGCTGCGCAGCCTGATGGACGAGGGCATGGTCGAGCAGGATGCGCGCAGCAAACGCTATCGCCTGAGCCTGGAGTTTTTCGCTTTGGCGGCTCGCGCCAGCAATACCGGAAACCTGCGCGAACTGGTGCGACCATCGTTGCTGCGGCTGTCAGCGTCGTTGGGGGATTCGTTGTTTTTACTGGCGCGCAGCGGTTTTGATGCGATCTGCCTGGACCGCAGCGAAGGGCCGTTTCCGATTCGCACGTTTACCGGCGATATCGGCGGTCGGGTGGCCCTGGGTGTGGGGCAGGGCAGCCTGGCGATCCTGGCCTTTCTGCCGCAGGAGGAGCGCGAGACGGTGATTCACTACAACTTGCCGCGGCTCAAGGATTTCCACCTGTATGACGAGGTGTTCCTGCGTTCGGAGGTCGAGAATGTGCGCACGCTGGGTTACGCCGGGCGAAACACGGGCGTGCTGCAAGGCATGGCCGGGGTGGCGGTGCCGATCCTGGATCGCGAAGGGCGGGCGGTGGCCGCGTTGAGTGTGGCCACGGTCAGTGACCGATTGGGGCCGGATCGTCTGCCGACCGTGGTCGAGATGCTCAAGCGCGAAGCGGCGCTGATCGGGCCGCGAATCAACCCGTTTGATCCGCTGCTGCGCAGGCCTTCGCAGGTGTTTGGGCAGGGCTGAACACGGTGACTGGTTGATCGTTCCCACGCTCTGCGTGGGAATGCCTCACCGGACGCTCCGCGTCCAATGCGCAGGACGCAGAGCGTCCTTGGCTGCATTCCCACGCAGAGCGTGGGAACGATCAGTATCGGCAGTCAAAACTGGGTGGTTTGCTTGAGCCTCTGCGCCGCCGGCAGGTTACTCGGGCTGACCATCGCGTAGTTGTAACCGGCGCCGGACCAGTACTCGGCCTGCAACTCGCCATCGCTGCGACTGCCCCGAGGCAGCAGGTTGTTCTTCGGTCCTGGCGGACGCACGTAGAAGCTGATCTTGTGGCCGCTCTGATCCTCATAAACGACCATCGCCGCCGGTCCTTGCTCGGTGCTGAGCAACCGGCCGCTGACCGGTCTGAAGCCTGAGTCCGACAGGTCTGGCAGGCGATTGGCCCGAGAGAAATAACGGTCGAGCCAACCTTGCATGTCACCCTCGTCGCTGACCTTGTAGTCCGCTGGCAGGATGCCTTGCTGAGCAATCAAGCGATAGGCCTGCATGGCATCGGTCATCGGTGCCGAGGCGCTGACCAGCGTCATTTCTCGCGCCTGCCACCCACTCAATCCGCCCACACCGACCGCAATCAACAGCACGGCGGCGCTGGCCAGATGTCGGCGTGTCTGACGTTTGAGGCGCTGGCGTATCAGCGCCGGGTCGAGTTCGGGGTTGGCTGTGTGGTGCAGGGCGCCGCTCATGGCCGCGCGCAGTTGTTGGGCGTCCTGCTGCCAGGCGCGCACTTGCGCGGCCACTTCAGGACTGTTGGCCAGGTAAGTCTTGACCAGGCGCCGGTCAGCGTCGTTGAGTTGGTGGTCGACGTAGGCGTGCAGGTCACGCTCGCTCGGGGGCATGCTGATCATTTGAGTATCCGCAGAGAAGGGCTGGTGATTTCGCCGTCGCTGAGTTGGCGCAAGGCCTGGCGGGCGCGGGACAGGCGGGACATCACGGTGCCGGTGGGGACGTCGAGAATGACAGCGACCTCTTTATAACTCAATCCTTCCACCGACACCCAGAGCAACAGCGCGCGCTGCTCGGTGGTGAGTTGATCGAAGGCTTGCAGCGTTGATTGGGCCATCACGGTGCGTTCGACTGAGGGCTGCGCATCGTCACGGCCAGTGAAGAATTCGAGCATGCGCGCGTAACGCCGGGAGCGCCGGTGGGCGTCGAGAAACTGTCGATAAAGGATCGAAAACAGCCAGGCGCGCAAGTCGCCTTCGGGACGCTTGTCGCCCCAACTCGAGAGGGCTCGCTCCAGGCTCGACTGCACCAGATCGTCAGCGCTGCTGGGGTTGCGCGTCAACGACACGGCGAAGCGCCGAAGCCTTGGAATTATTTCGCGCAACTGTTCGTCGATTTCGTTCATGAAAAGGGGCGTGTCTCTGTCTGTGAAGGGCGGCAGTGACAAGGAAGACGCCGGTCACAGCAGATTATTCCCTCTGCCGGAAAAGAAAATCCCATCGTGAGTTCCTGTAGGACTTTTCTCCGATGGTTGTCATCCCTGTAATGGCATCACGCGTCGCGGCTCAACCCTGACAGCAAGCGCAAACGGCATTCGACCAGCCTGATCAACAGGCTCGGCAGCATCGCCGGATGTGCGCTTTCACATTGAGCCCGATGAGATTTTCGATATGCAAGAACATGCAAAAACACTGAAGCCGGCATTGGCTTGTACCCCTTTGCTGATGTCACCTGTTGATCAGGATCGCTGGCAGCCATTCGGTCATGGGCCGACGGTTACGCCAGCGTTTTCCTTGATCCATCACGCCATTGAAGCGCAAGCCGCGACCAGCCCCCAAGCGATTGCTGCCCATTGGCAGGGGGAAACCATTACCTACAACGAGTTGAACAGGCAGGCCAATCGACTGGCTGGGTTGTTGATCAGCCAAGGTGTCAAACCAGGCGATCACGTTGCGTTGTTTGTAGAGCGCTCGATCCCCATGCTGGTGGGGATGTTGGCCGTGTTGAAAGCGGGCGCGGCCTACATCCCTCAGCATGTGGGCATTACACCGGCGCCACAACTGCGCCACATCATGCAGGTTGCCGATTCACGTGTGGTGCTGACGCTGTCGAGCCTTCAATCACGGCTTCCCCTGACGCCAACGCAACACTGCATTTGCCTCGATGAGTTCATGAGGTTGCCATCAATCCTCTCAGACGAAGTGAACGTGGCCGGTTCGCTGTCCTCGACTCAGGATCAACTTTGCTTCGTTCTGTTTACTTCCGGTACCACCGGATTGCCCAACGGGGTTCGGGTCACCCACCGCAATGTCTGCAATATCCTGCTGACCGAACCTGGCAATCTCGGCATGAAGCCCGGGATGAAAGTCGGGCAGATCCTGAACATCGCTTTCGATATGGCCGCGTGGGAGACGCTCGGTTGCCTGGCCCACGGCGCGACATTGATGATCCGTGGCAAGGACATTGATCAGACCGCCGAGCAATGCGATGTGCTGATCGCCACGCCATCGATTCTCGGCACCCTCGATCCGGCGCGCTGCCAGCAGGTCAAGGTCGTGGCGGTTGCCGGGGAGCCGTGCCCGCAACCCCTGGCTGATCGCTGGTCGTCGTTCTGCACGTTCTTCAATGCCTGCGGGCCGACCGAGACCACCATCGTCAATACCATGCAGTGCTATCGGGTTGGAGAGGCGCTGACCATTGGCAAACCTACGCCGAACAATACCGTGTACGTACTCGATGAAGCCGGTCAACCCTGTGCGGTCGGGGAACAAGGGGAAATGTGGGCTGGCGGCGTCTGTGTGACGGCGGGCTATCTGGGCAATGCCGCACTGACTGCCGAACGGTATCGCCCCGATCCATTTCTCGGTCAGGGCCGAATGATGTTTCGCACGCGCGACTTGGGACGCTGGACAGCACAAGGCGATCTTGAGCACTTGGGGCGCGTCGATGATCAGGTCAAGGTGCGCGGCTTTCGCGTTGAGCTCGACAGTGTTTCCGCGGTGCTGGAGTCGTGCGACGCCTGCGAGCGGGCGGTGACGCTAAAACTCGACCATCGCCATCTGGTGGCCTTTGTCAGTCCAGCGACGACGAATATCGATGAGGCCAGACGTCTCTGCGAGGAGCGGCTTGCCTACTATTGCGTACCTTCGTTGATCATCGCCCTGGACGTTATTCCGCTGACATCACGGGGCAAAGTCGACAAGCGACTGCTGCTGGACATGGCATTGGCGCATCAGGCCGGGTCTGACACCAGCACAGCCCCTGTGGTGAGCGCATGAGCGCCGCTCGCGGTTTACCCGCCAAGCGAGCACTGTGGCGACGGCTTGGAACGCTGCCGATGTTTTCCCATTACAACCGTCTTGTGGCGTTGGTACTGGGACTCAATGGTGCCGCGCTGCTGCACGGGCTGAATGCCGGGCAATGGTGGACGACCTCCGGTGTGGAACTGGAAATATTGGCCGGGATGGTGTTGGCGAATCTGTCGATGGCCATTCTGATTCGCCAGCAATACATCATCAATCTGCTGTTCTGGCTTGCAACCCGGGCTCCCACCTCGTGGCCGCTGGCGGTTCGTCGCTCGCTGGCCAAGGTGTATCACTTCGGTGGTCTGCACAGTGGCGCAGCCTTGGCGGCCATTGGTTGGTTCGTGGCGTTGCTCGGCTCGTTGAGTTGGCATTGGATGGAGAGCCTGGGCGGTGTTTCACCCGCGCTTCTGTGGGTGAACGGCGGGCTGTTGGGCGTTTTGTTGGCGGTGGCAATCATGGCTCATCCACGGATTCGCGCACGCTTTCACAATGGGTTCGAACGCACACACCGCTTCGGTGGCTGGACAGCGCTCGTGCTGTTCTGGGGCTCGACACTGCTGTTCGCCCAGGATCAGAACCCGCAATCGCCGTTGCCGGAAATACTGGTGGCGTCGGTTCCATTCTGGATGCTGGTGGGGCTGACGTTCAGTATTGCCCTGCCGTGGATGCGTTTGCGCAAAGTGCCGGTGCAATTGATCAGAACTTCACCTCATGCAGTGATTGCCCGGTTCGGGCATGTCACGCCATTTGCCGGTTCGTCCAATGCCATCAGTCTCAATCCGCTTCTGGAATGGCACTCGTTCGCCAACATTCCCACCCCGGGAGAGGCCGGTTTCCGCCTGATTATTTCCCGAGCAGGAGACTGGACCGGCGAGTTTATCGAACAGCTGCCGACCCACGTCTGGGTCAAGGGCATCACCACCGCCGGCGTTGCGCACATCGAAACCTTGTTCAAATCGGTGGTGTACATCGCCACCGGCAGTGGCATCGGCCCGGTGCTTCCCCATCTGCTGGCCAGACAAGTTCCGATACGTCTGATCTGGTCGACCCGCAGTCCACGAAAAACCTACGGTAACGAACTGGTCGAGGAAATCCTGCGGGCCGAGCCCGATGCCTTGATCTGGGACACCGACCTGCTCGGCAAACCTGACCTGGTGCAACTGGCCTATGACGCGGTTCAAACGTTCGGAGCAGAGGCGGTGATCTGCATTTCCAATCAGGCGCTGACTCAGCGGGTGGTCGAGGAAATGGAAGGACGGGGCATTGCGGCCTACGGCGCTATCTGGGACTCCTGAGGCGTACGTGAGCGCCCGCCATCCAAGTATTCGACATTATTTAATGAGGTCACCATGTACACACTGATCGAACGTCATGATCGAGTCGTCCTGATTCGTCTCAATCGTCCGCAAGCGCGCAATGCACTGAGTTACGAGGTCATGCGCGAACTGCTGGACCACCTGCAACGCCTGGACAGGGATCCGTCGGTGGGGTGTTTTGTCATTACCGGAACGGCGGATTTTTTCGCGGCCGGCGCCGACATCAAGGAGATGAGCGAAAAGTCCTACCTGGACATGGTCCATGAAGACTTCTTTGCCGAGTGGGAAGCCTTTGCTGCTTTACGGACGCCCAAGCTGGCGGTTGTCGCCGGTTATGCCTTTGGCGGCGGTTGTGAGTTAGCCATGATGTGCGATTTGATCTTTGCTGCCGATACCGCGCGATTTGGCCAACCGGAAATCAAGTTGGGTGTGATGCCCGGGATGGGCGGCACCCAGCCCCTGACGCGCCTGATCGGTAAATCGAAAGCCATGGACATGATCCTGACGGGGCGCTCGATGTCGGCCCATGAGGCTGAGCGGGCAGGGCTGGTATCCAGAGTGATAGACGCAGCTGATCTGCTCGAACAATCCATGGCGGCGGCGCACACCATCGCCGGGTTCGCCAAAAGCGCCACCGTGGCCGCTCGCGAAGCCGTTGATCGCGCGCTGGAACTCGGGTTGCGCGAAGGCTTGTTGTTCGAGCGAAGGAGCTTTCATGGATTGTTTTCCACTCCCGGGCAAAAAGAAGGCATGGAGGCTTTTCTGGATAAGCGTGAGGCGTGTTTTAACCAGGTCTGACGGGGTTAGGGCATTCGTCGCACGCGTTGCTTTGAAAGAAACTACAGTTCAGAGGGAATAATCCTACGTGACGTTCGTCTCATAGCTCCTTCCCCCTGCGGCCTACGGCCCTGGAGTTTTTCATGGTTGATCGCTCAACACCGCCAACCGGGCCCTCCCGGCCACCGCTGAGTGCCGCGAGCCTGACGTTGCGACTGACTGGCATTGCTGTGGTGGTCGCCGCCATCGCCGGGGCATTTGCTTACGTCAACGGCACACTCGACCCACAGCGCCTGACGCCGAAAAAGCTGATCAATGTGCTGGAAACCAACAATGGCGTGCACCCCGGCTTCCGACGGAACCACTCCAAAGGCGTGTGCGTGATCGGGCATTTCGAGAGCAGTGGCGAGGCCCGCAGCTATTCGAGTGCTCAGGTGTTCAATGAAGCCCGAACCCCGGTGGTGGGGCGATTCGCGCTGCCGGCCGGCAATCCTTACGCGCCGGACAACAGCGTGCCGATTCGAAGCATGGCGCTGCGCTTCACCCAGGCCAATGGTCAGCAGTGGCGCACCGGGATGAACAGCATGCCGGTGTTCCCGGTGGGCACGCCCGAAGCGTTCTACCAATTGCAGCAGGCGCAGTCACCCGATCCGGCCACCGGCAAGCCCAATCCTGCCGCTGTGCCGGCGTTCTTCGGTGCGCATCCGGAAGCCGCACCCTTTCTGGCGTGGATCAAGACGGCCAAACCGTCAGCCAGTTACGTGACGGAAACCTATAACAGCGTCAATGCGTTTTACCTGGTGAACGCCGCCGGACAGCGGCAAGCGGTGCGCTGGAGCATGGTGCCGGTGGCGAAGGATGCAGCCGGCGCAACGGCGCCGGAGGGCGGCGACTTTCTGGAGAAAGACCTGGTGCAGCGCATTGCCGCGGGCCCATTGCGTTGGCAATTGAACATCACCCTGGCCAACCCCGGGGACCCGGTCAACGACGCCAGCAAGGCCTGGCCCGATGGCCGCAAGGTCCTGAACGCCGGCACCCTGGTTCTGGAAAGCACCCAGCCGCAACTCAATGGTGAGTGCCGAGATATCAATTACGACCCGCTCGTGCTGCCTGCCGGTATAGAAGGGTCCGACGACCCGCTGCTCGCAGCTCGTTCAGCCGGTTACGCCAGTTCCTACTTGCGTCGTACCAGTGAAGTCAACCAGTTGCCTGCCGCTAAACAGGAGGCTCAACAATGAGCGCTCAACCGAATCATTTCGCTCCTTTGGCGCGACTGCTGCACTGGCTGATGGCGTTGATGATCATTGCCATGCTGTTTATCGGTGCGGGCATGGTGGCCTCGGTGTCCGAACGACATGAATGGCTGATCCATCTGCACAAGCCTTTGGGTGTCGCGATTCTATTGTTGGTGATTGTGCGGCTGGTGGTGCGTTTCTCCACGCAGCAACCGCCGCTGCCGGCGGACCTGCCAGGTTGGCAAGCGCTGGCGGCGAAGGCCTCGCATGTCTTGTTGTACGCCTTGATGCTGATTTTGCCGCTGCTGGGCTGGGCGATGATTTCAGCCGCCGGGGATCCGGTGATGCTGAGCAGTTCGATCCAGTTGCCGTCGATCCTGCCCGCCAATGCGCAGGTGTTTGCGTTTTTGCGCAAGGCTCATGGGTATCTGGCGTATCTGCTGTTTCTGACCGTGCTGGTGCATCTGGCGGCCGCGTTGTTTCACGGCTGGGTGCGTCGCGACGATGTGCTGGACAGTATGTTGCGAGGAAAGGATCGCGTCTGAGTGAGGCATGGCTGCATGCGAGGCATGCAGCCATCGAGCTCGATCAGCGCAGGATGTCGATCATCTCGGCAACGGTCGTCAGTACGTCCTTGCCCAGTTGCTTCGAGCGCTTGCCCGACCAGCCGGTGAGCGCATTCGGCGCGTCATCGTTGTCCTTGAAAGGCATTTCCAGGGTCAGCGAGAGGCAGTCGAATTTCTGACCGACGCTGTTGCAAGCCAGCGTCATGTTGGCTTTGCCCGGCTCGTCACGGGTGTAACCGTGCTTGGTCTGGAAGTCCTTGGTCTGGTGTTTCAGGTGACTGCGGAAATGCTCTTCGAGTTTTTCGATCCGCGGCGTATAGCCCGGGTTGCCTTCGCAACCGGCGGTGAACACATAAGGGATTTCTTCGTCGCCGTGAATGTCGAGGAACAGATCGACGCCGTATTTTTCCATTTGTTGCTGAACAAACCACACTTCCGGGCTGTTTTCCGGGCTGGCGCTCTGCCACGCACGGTTCAGGTCCTGGCCCATCGCGTTGGTGCGCAGGTGGCCGTGGAAGGCGCCGTCGGGGTTCATGTTCGGCACCAGATACAGATCGGCGCTGGCCAGGAGTTTGTTCAGCACAGGATCATCGTGCCGTTCCAGGCGTTCGATCACGCCTTCCATGAACCATTCGGCCATGTGTTCGCCGGGGTGTTGCTGGGCGATCATCCAGATTTTGCGCCGACCTTCGGCACCGGTGCCTTTACGCAATAACTGAATGTCTCGACCTTCTGCGCTTTTGCCTGTGGCCAGCAGTTCGGTGCCGGCCTTGGTTAGCGCCTGTTCGATCAGCCAGTCGTGACGGCCTCGGCTGTAAGGTTCGAAGTAAGCAAACCAGGCGTGGGTGGCCGTGGCTTCAAGGCTGAAACGCAGGCAGTCACCTTCAAAGATGGTCGGCACCCGGAACCAGTTGACGTGGTCGTAGGACGCTACGGCCTGATAACCATCCCAAGCCTTGTTATACGAAGACTTGCTGGCATTGTTCAGACGAAACCAGTGCTCTTGACCGACGTGCAGACCGCTGGCCTTGAAGTGAAACCATTGGAAGTGTTGGCTGCGGGTGTCCGGCTTGATAGCCAGCAATGCTTGCAACGGGTTGCTGATGTCCAGCACTTCAATGTTGCCACTGTCGAAGTTGGCGCTGATATCGAAGGAAGATTTGGCCACGCTCATAGTCGATTCCTGAATATGATTTATGGCTGCTACTTTACACGCTGGGAAGGGAAATACCGGGGGAAATTGTGGGGTGGAAAGGGGGGGCGTCCTCCTTGACGCCGACGCAGCTTAGAGACTGTGTAATCGATTCTCAAGTGCTATTTTTATAAGTTTGGGCCAATGATGCCGGGCTTATTTCGCAGACGGATGTTCTTTCGCTATTAGCCGCACATTCGAATTAACATCACGTCATGTCTTCATTTGCCTGACAGCCAACGCCAGAATAATCGGCAAAAAAAAACCCGGCAAAAAAGCCGGGTCAAAAACCGTGATTAGCCTGATGAGGAGATAGTCCAGAAGACCGACCTAAGGTCTCTTGGCCATCGACTGATCTCGCGATCAGCTGCATGCAATAATAATCATTCTCGTTTGAAAGTCAAATGATTTTATCTGCTCGATTGGAAAATTCTTTCCCGGCCTCTTCTCGGGCAAGTGCGCCTCATAGCGCCGGAGCACCTTGCAGAGACCGATCTATCATCGCCTTGGCCATGTCGATCATATGCACCGTAGAAAACGCCAGGTCACGGCTCGCGCCATTCAGGTTGTTGGCTGATTCGTACGCCGTTGCCGCGGCACAGCGCAACAGGTCCGAGGCGTGAACCAGTGCTTCTTCCGCGCTGATGTCCGGTTTCACATCGAAAAAACGCTCCTCGACGGCCACTTCTGACACAGCTGGTTTCAAGTAATAGTCCAACGCTCGCTGCGCTGCGGCATAGCCTTTGGTGGAGGTGAGAGTGGTGTCGATTTGCAGGTCCGGCAAGTCGTTGCTGGGGTTGGTCATGACGATGGCAAGCTCCGTGATAGATTCAGATCCGTGAACCCATCCTAGTACTATCTGTATTTGTGACCGGAATTTAAATACTACAATTTGTGTTTTGTTGGTCGGAGTACCCCACGTATCGTGCCGCACATGGATAAATGGATTGAGTTGGTCAAAGCCAAGATGAGTGAGCTCAAAGTCACTCAGGAAGTACTCGCCGACCGCCTGGGAATGTCTCAAGGTGGCGTGGGTCATTGGCTGAATAAACGCCGTCAGCCGAGCATCGAAGACATGAACCGTGTCTTGCGAGCGCTCGGGATGGAATTTCTGGAAGTGGCGATGGTGATCCGCGAGCCTGTGGTCCTGCTGGACGATGAGGTGTCCCTGACACACAAGTACAACCCGTACTTCCGTTACCCGGTCAGCGACTGGCGAGAGCCTGCCCAATTGCGGGACGGTGAATTGCCGGAATACGGCAAGCCACGGTTTGAACTCACGGATTACCACGCGCAGGGCAAGGCGTTCTGGCTGGTGGTGGTCGGCGATGCGATGACCGCACCCACCGGCATCAGCATCGCCGAAGGCATGATGATCCTGGTAGACCCGGCCATCGTGCCGGAACCTGGAAAACTGGTCATCGCCCAATGGCCGGACAGCGCCGAGGCGACCTTTCGCAAGCTGATCGAAGAGGGCGGGCAGCGTTACCTGGTCCCGCTCAATCCGACGTATCCGAAAGCCCTGTACACCGAGGAATGCAGAATCCTCGGCGTGGTGGTTCAGGCAACGGCCAGATTCTAATCAGATCGGTCCTCGCAGAGCGTAGGACCGATCCTCATTTCAAGCCTCTTCCAGCTCGACCAACGCACTGCCTTCGCTGACCATCTCGCCTTCCTGGCAATACAGCGCCTTGATCACTCCGGCGTGTGGCGCACGAATGCTGTGCTCCATCTTCATCGCTTCCAGCACCACCAGTTGCGCCCCGGCTTCAACGGTTTGCCCGGCCTCGACCAGCACGCGCACGATGCTGCCGTTCATGGGCGCGGTCAGCCCGCCCTGATGGCTGTGGCTGGCTTCGACGGCGCTGATCGGGTCGTAGGACTCGATACGACGCAACTCGCCATTCCATTGCAGATACACCACCTCGCCATGGCGGATTACCCGATGTTGGCGGCGGACGCCATCGTGGTCGGTCAGCAGTTGCTCGCCCTTGAGTTGTGCGGTGTGGGCATCAACGTTACCCAGCGTCAGGGCTCGGTCCTGACCCTCGCAGCTTAAATGCAAGGTGATTTCTCGCGGCAGACCGGCACGCAAACCGTTGCTGATGCCCCACGGCGAACTCACATCATCGGCGCGCACTGTACGCGGCAGGCTCTGGGCAAACGCTTGAGCGGCGGCTTGCCAGAATTCGTCGCCCAGATCCGCAGGTGCCGGCAGCAATTGCTCCTGATAGCGCGGGATGAACCCGGTATCCAGTTCTGCCGCAGCGAACGCCGGGTGAGCGATGATCCGGCGCAGGAAGTTGATGTTGGTCTTGAGCCCGCCGATGGCAAACTCATCGAGCATGCTCAACAAGCGCAAGCGCGCCTGTTCACGGTCCTCGCCCCAGGCAATCAGCTTGCCGAGCATCGGATCGTAGAACGGCGAAACCTCGTCGCCTTCTTCAACACCGCTGTCGACCCGACGTCCCGGTCCTTGCGCAGATTCGCGGTACAGCTCCAGGCGTCCGGTCGCCGGCAGGAAATCGTTGCTCGGGTCTTCGGCATACAGCCGCACTTCGATGGCGTGGCCGATCAGCGGAACCTGCTCTTGTGTCATCGGCAACGGTTCACCGCGTGCCACACGGATTTGCCAGGCCACAAGGTCAAGGCCGGTGATGGCTTCGGTGACCGGGTGCTCGACCTGCAGGCGCGTGTTCATCTCCATGAAGAAAAACTCGCCGCGCGAATCCAGCAAAAACTCCACGGTGCCGGCACCGACATAACCGATGGCCTGTGCCGACCGCACCGCCGCTTCGCCCATGGCGCGACGCAACTCCGGGCTCAAGCCTGGCGCGGGTGCTTCTTCGACGACTTTCTGGTGCCGACGCTGGATCGAGCAGTCTCGCTCATTGAGATACAAACAGTTGCCGTGCTGATCGGCGAAGACCTGGATTTCCACGTGACGCGGTTTGAGCAAATATTTCTCGACCAGCATCCGAGAGTCGCCAAACGAGGATTTGGCTTCACGCTGGGCCGAGGCGAGGGCTTCGGCCAGTTGGCTGACGTCCTCGACGACTTTCATGCCTTTGCCACCGCCACCGGCCGTGGCTTTGAGCAACACCGGGTAACCGATGCGTTCGCAAGCATCGCGGAAGGTGTCGAAATCCTGAGCTTCACCGTGGTAGCCAGGCACCAACGGCACACCGGCGGTTTCCATCAAGGCTTTGGCGGCGGACTTGCTGCCCATCGCATCGATGGCGGAGGCCGGCGGGCCGAGGAAAATCAGGCCTGCTTCTTCAATCGCGCGGGCGAACCCGGCGTTCTCCGACAAGAAGCCATAACCTGGATGAATCGCTTGAGCGCCGCTGGCTTTGGCGGCAGCGATCAGTTTGTCGATTTGCAGGTAACTGTCGGCGGCTTTGCTGCCACCGAGGTCGACGCGGATATCCGCTTCGCGGCTGTGTCGTGCATCACGGTCGGTGGCGCTGTGCACGGCCACGGTGGTCAGGCCCAGGGCCTTGGCGGTGCGCATCACCCGGCAGGCGATCTCTCCGCGGTTGGCCACCAGCAGGGAAGTAATGACAGGTGCGCTCATTAACGCGGCTCCTTGGTGGTGGGTGCTTGCCAACTCGGCGGACGCTTTTGCAGAAAGGCACGCAAGCCTTCCTGACCTTCGGGGCTGACGCGGATGCGGGCGATGGCGTTTTCGGTGTAGCGGCGCAGCGCCGGGGTCAGCGCGCCGTTGCCGACTTCACGCAGCAGGTCCTTGCTGACACGCATGGCGGCGGGGCTGTTGAGCAGCAGGTTGTCGATCCATTGTTCGACGTTCTGTTCCAGCTCGACGGCCGGAAAGCTCTCCGACAATAGGCCGATTTCTCGTGCCCGTTGACCGCCGAAACGCTCGGCGGTCAGCGCATAACGGCGTGCCGCGCGTTCGCCGATGGCTTGCACCACGAACGGACTGATGACGGCTGGCGCCAGGCCGATGCGTACTTCGGACAGGCAAAACTGCGCTTCATCCGTGCCAATCGCCATGTCGCAGCAACTGATCAGACCCAGTGCGCCGCCGAATGCCGCGCCTTGGACCACGGCCAACGTCGGGACTTTCAGCTTGGCGAGGTTGTACATCAGCTCCGCCAGTTCCCGGGCGTCGTCGAGATTGGTGTGGTAATCGAGCTCGGCCGATTGCTGCATCCAGGCCAGGTCGGCCCCGGCGCTGAAATGCTTGCCGCGACCGCGCACCACCAAAAACCGCAGGCTGGCATCGGTCGAAACCTTGTCCAGCGCGAGGATCAGTTCACGGATCATCTCGGCGTTGAAGGCATTGTTCTTTTCTTCGCGGCTGAGCCACAGGGTTGCGAAACCCCGCGGGTCGGTCAGCAGCTCGAGGGTGTTGAAGTCGCTCATGGTTTTCTCCCGATCACATCCGGAACACGCCGAAGCGGCTCTGTTCGATTGGTGCGTTCAACGATGCGGACAAGGCCAGGGCCAAGACATCGCGGGTCTGGGCCGGATCGATGACGCCGTCGTCCCACAACCGTGCGCTGGAATAGTAAGGGTGGCCCTGCTCTTCGTATTGATCGAGGATCGGTTGTTTGATCTCGGCTTCCTGCTCGGCGCTGAAACCCTGGCCACTGCGCTCGGCCTGTTCGCGTTTGACCTGCACCAAAACGCCGGCCGCCTGCTCGGCACCCATCACGCCGATGCGTGCGTTCGGCCACATCCACAGGAAGCGCGGGTCGTAGGCGCGACCGCACATGCCGTAGTTGCCGGCACCAAAACTGCCGCCGATGATCACGGTGAATTTCGGCACCTTGGCGCACGCCACGGCGGTCACCAGTTTCGCGCCGTGCTTGGCGATGCCGCCGGCCTCGTATTTCTGGCCGACCATGAAGCCGGTGATGTTTTGCAGGAACAGCAGCGGAATGCCGCGCTGACAGGCCAGCTCGATGAAGTGCGCGCCTTTCTGCGCGGCTTCGGCAAACAGGATGCCGTTGTTGGCGAGGATCGCGATCGGGTAACCGTGCAGGTGCGCAAAGCCGCACACCAGCGTGGTTCCGAACAACGCTTTGAATTCGTCGAACACCGAACCGTCGACCAGGCGCGAGATAACTTCGCGCACGTCGAACGGTTGCTTGGCGTCCGCCGACACTACGCCGTACAACTCATCGCTGCTGTAGAGCGGGGCGATGGGCGTGCGTTGTTGCAGTTCACCCAGCTTGCGCCAGTTGAGGTTGGCAACACTGCGCCGGGCAATGGCCAGGGCGTGTTCGTCACTTTCGGCGTAGTGGTCGGCGACCCCGGAAATCTTGCAGTGCACATCGGCACCGCCCAGGTCTTCGGCGCTGACCACTTCACCGGTCGCGGCTTTTACCAGCGGCGGGCCGGCGAGGAAAATCGTCGCTTGCTGGCGCACCATGATCGCTTCGTCCGCCATCGCCGGCACGTAGGCGCCACCGGCGGTGCACGATCCCATCACCACCGCGATCTGCGGGATGCCCATCGCGCTCATGTTGGCCTGGTTGAAAAAGATCCGGCCAAAGTGTTCGCGGTCCGGAAACACCTCGTCCTGACGCGGCAGGTTGGCGCCGCCGGAATCCACCAGATAGATGCACGGCAAGCGATTCTGTTGGGCAATGGTCTGGGCGCGCAGGTGTTTTTTCACGGTCAGCGGGTAATACGAGCCACCTTTTACCGTGGCGTCGTTGGCGACGATCATGCATTCGACGCCTTCCACGCGGCCGATCCCGGCAATCACGCCAGCGGCCGGAACGTCTTCGCCATAGACCGCATAGGCCGCCAGTTGGCTGATCTCGAGGAACGGCGAGCCCGGATCGAGCAGGCGATTGATCCGCTCACGGGGCAGCAATTTGCCCCTTGAGGTGTGGCGTTCTTGTGCCTTTGGGCCGCCACCTTGCTGCACTTGGGCGAGCAGGGTGTGCAGGGCGTCGACCTGTTTGAGCATTGCCGCGCTGTTGGCCGCGAACTCCGCTGAACGAGGGTTGAGCTGGGTATGCAGGATAGCCATGGACAGCTCCGTTTAGCGGGTTTCGTTGAACAGTTCGCGACCGATCAGCATGCGACGGATCTCACTGGTGCCGGCGCCGATTTCGTACAGCTTGGCGTCACGCAGCAGACGACCGGCCGGGAATTCGTTGATGTAGCCGTTGCCACCGAGAATCTGGATCGCGTCGAGGGCCATTTGCGTGGCGCGTTCGGCGCTGTAGAGGATCACGCCAGCGGCGTCCTTGCGGGTGGTTTCGCCGCGCTCGCACGCCTGGGCCACCGCATACAGATAGGCGCGGCTGGCGTTCAGTTGGGTGTACATGTCGGCGACTTTGCCCTGGATCAGCTGAAATTCGCCGATGCTCTGGCCGAACTGTTTGCGGTCGTGAATGTACGGAACGATCAGGTCCATGCAGGCCTGCATGATCCCGGTCGGGCCGCCAGACAGCACGACGCGCTCGTAGTCGAGGCCGCTCATCAGCACTTTCACGCCGCCATTGAGGATGCCGAGAATGTTTTCTTCCGGCACTTCAACGTCGTCGAAGAACAATTCGCAGGTGTTGGAGCCGCGCATGCCCAGCTTGTCGAACTTGTTGCTGCGGCTGAAGCCTTTCCAGTCACGTTCGACGATAAACGCGGTGATGCCGTGCGGGCCTTTTTCCAGGTCGGTTTTGGCGTAGATCACGTAGGTGTTGGCGTCCGGACCGTTGGTAATCCAGGTTTTGCTGCCGTTGAGCACGTAGTGATCGCCGCGTTTATCGGCGCGCAACTTCATCGACACCACGTCGGAGCCGGCATTCGGCTCACTCATGGCCAGGGCACCGATGTGCTCGCCGCTGATCAGTTTTGGCAGGTACTTGGTTTTCTGTTCGTGATTGCCGTTGCGGTTGATCTGGTTGACGCACAGGTTGGAGTGCGCGCCGTAAGACAGGGCGACCGAGGCCGAGCCACGGCTGATTTCTTCCATGGCCACGACGTGGGCCAGATAGCCCAGGCCAGCGCCGCCGTATTCTTCCGCCACGGTGATGCCCAGCAGGCCCATGTCGCCAAATTTGCGCCACAAGTCGGCCGGGAACAGGTTGTCGATGTCGATCTGGGCCGCGCGTGGCGCGATCTCTTTGGCGACGAAGGACTGAACCTGATCGCGCAGCATGTCGATGGTTTCACCGAGGGCAAAGTTCAGGGATGGGTAGCTCATGGGTCACCTTTTGGCTTTTTTGTAGGGTGGGGAGGGCAGTGATTCAGCTCTCACCTTTACGTTAACGTAAGCCTGTGACGAATGGCTGTCAATCACCCTTTACGTTAACGTCAACTTGAGCGAGAGTAGAGGCACATTTTCTGTATCAACCCACTAATAAAGACAATAGGGGTCGTCATGGATCAACCCAGTGCAAATCCGCAGCGCAGCTACACCCGTGGATCCCAGGACAAAGCCTTGCTGGCGATGACCATCGGCGAGAAGTTCGATCAGACCGTCGCGCAATATCCGACCGGGGAGGCGCTGGTCGTGCGCCACCAACAGCTGCGTTACACCTGGCAGCAACTGGCCGAAGCCGTCGACCTGCACGCCAGAGCCCTGTTGGCGCTGGGGTTGCAGAGCGGTGACCGGCTCGGCATCTGGGCACCAAACTGCGCGCAGTGGTGTATCAGCCAGTTCGCCAGCGCGAAAATCGGCGTGATCCTGGTCAACATCAACCCGGCGTATCGCAGCTCCGAACTCGAATACGTGTTGAAGCAATCCGGCTGCCAATGGCTGGTCTGCGCGGGTTCGTTCAAGACCTCCAATTATCACGGCATGCTCCAGGGCCTGGTGCCGGAGCTGGCGGAGCAATCCATCGGAAAACTGCAGAGCGAACGCCTGCCCGAGTTGCGCGGTGTCATCAGTCTGGACGCACAGCCGCCATCAGGCTTCCTGCCGTGGTCGCAACTGGCCGACCTTGCGAGCAGCGTGTCGACAGAGCAATTGCACGCGCGTCAGGACAGTTTGCATTTCGACCAGCCGGTGAACATCCAATACACCTCTGGCACCACTGGCTTCCCGAAAGGCGCGACCCTCAGTCACTACAATATTCTCAACAACGGTTACATGGTCGGCGAAAGCCTCGGCTTGACGGCCAACGACCGACTGGTGATTCCAGTGCCGCTGTATCACTGCTTCGGCATGGTCATGGGCAATCTCGGCTGCATTACCCATGGCAGCACCATGATTTATCCCAACGACGCATTCGATCCGCTGCTGACCCTGACCACGGTGGCGGAAGAAAAGGCCACGGCGCTCTACGGCGTGCCAACCATGTTCATCGCCATGCTCGATCAGCCCCAGCGTGCCGAGTTTGATCTGTCGAGCCTGCGTACCGGGATCATGGCTGGAGCGACGTGTCCGATCGAGGTGATGCGCCGGGTCATCAGCGAAATGCACATGAGCGAAGTGCAGATTGCCTACGGCATGACGGAGACCAGTCCGGTGTCATTGCAGACCGGGCCGTCTGACGATCTGGAATTGCGCGTCACCACGGTCGGCCGCACCCAGCCGCAACTGGAAAGCAAGATCATCGACGAAGCGGGCAATCTGGTGCCGCGCGGCACCATTGGTGAGCTGTGCACACGCGGCTACAGCGTGATGCTCGGCTACTGGAACAACCCGCAAGGCACCGCCGAAGCCATCGATCAGGCCGGCTGGATGCACACCGGCGACCTGGCGAGCATGAACGAGGAAGGCTACGTCTGCATTGCCGGGCGCAACAAGGACATGATCATTCGCGGTGGTGAGAATATTTACCCGCGTGAGCTGGAAGAGTTCTTCTTTACCCACCCGGCGGTGGCCGATGTACAGGTAATCGGGATTCCGTGCTCGCGTTATGGCGAGGAGATTGTTGCCTGGATCAAGTTCCACCCGGGCCACAGCGCCACGGAACAAGAGCTGCAGGCTTGGTGCAAAGAGCGCATCGCGCACTTCAAGACGCCGCGTTACTTCAAGTTCGTGGAAGAATTTCCGATGACCGTGACCGGCAAGATCCAGAAATTCCGCATGCGCGAGATCAGTATCGAGGAGTTACGCGAAAAGCAGGTCTGACAATTTCTCCCTTGTGGGAGCCAGCCTGCTGGCGATAGCGGAGTGTCTGTAACATTCATCTGTCTGAACCACCGCTATCGCCAGCAGGCTGGCTCCCACAGGGGCGGTGGTGAAAACCCGAATCGCAGAAAGCACAAAGGGGAGCCGAAGCTCCCCTTTAATTTGTCGTTGCGCATGCTCTTTTTTTATTATTGAGGGGCGGTCTGTTGTTGTTTTTAGGGACCGTGACCCTTTACCGCTGTTTTTGTCGATCCCCATCCGGGATCAAGAGCAAACGTATTTTTTTGAGCGCTGATCTACTTTTTCGCTGAGCGATCCAACCAGTTCGGGAGCTACCTGAAGGTAGTTTTATTGTTCTCTGCCCGGTTGCGGGTTACTCCGAAAAGCACCCTGAAAAGCACATCCTCTCCAAAAAAATCTGTTAGCTGCGTCTCTGCCGTGTTGTTTTTGTTATGTCAGAGTCGTTACGTCTTATTTTTATTAGGTCTGCCGCTTTTTTTGTTCTTGTTATGCAATAGAGATAGCAGGAGCCGTGCCAACTTTTTAAAAGCCTTTAAAATCAATGGTTTGAGTTTTTCGTAAGGTTTCTGCCTCAGGCAAACCCCTACAATTTGTTTCCGTGTTACTCGCTTATCCCCACGTTTCAGATGCAGCGGTAACACCCGGACACATCACTGGGCGCTACGAGCCTTGGCCACGCGCGAACCGGTCGGACGTCCCAGCACGGAGCAAATCTGCTGCCCAGCCAGAATCAAGGCGTCCAGGTCTATTCCGGTGTCGATGCCCAAACCGTTGAGCAGGTAGACCACGTCCTCGGTGGCGACGTTACCGCTGGCGCCCTTGGCGTACGGGCAGCCGCCGAGGCCGGCGATGGAGCTGTCGAACACCGCGATGCCTTCCAGCAGGCTGGCGTAGATGTTGGCCATGGCCTGGCCATAGGTGTCGTGGAAATGTCCGGCCAGCTTTTCACGCGGCACTTGGGCCGAGACCACTTCGAACATCTTGCGGGTTGCGCCGGCGGTGCCCGTGCCGATGGTGTCGCCCAGGGAGACCTCATAGCAGCCCATGGCGTAGAGCTCGCGAGCGACCCGGGCGACTTGCTCAGGCGCAACGTTACCTTCGTAAGGACAGCCCAGCACGCAGGACACGTAACCGCGCACGCTTACGCCGTGTTGTTTCGCCGCGTCCATGATCGGAACGAAACGCTCAAGGCTTTCGCTGATCGAGCAGTTGATGTTGCGTTGCGAAAACGCTTCGGAGGCCGCCGCGAATACCGCGACTTCCTTGACCCCGGCGGCGATTGCGTCTTCAAACCCGCGCAGGTTGGGGGCGAGTGCGCCATAGGTCACGCCAGGCTTGCGCTGGATCTGCGCAAAAACTTCTGCTGAGCCGGCCATTTGCGGCACCCACTTGGGCGAGACGAAACTGCCGACTTCAATGTAGCCAAGGCCTGCGGCGGTCAGCGCGTCGACCAGTTGCACCTTGTCGGCAACGCTGATCGGTTGCGCTTCGTTTTGCAGACCGTCGCGGGGACCGACTTCGACCAGGCGTACGTGGGTGGGTAGAGACATGGGAATCGACCTGTGCTGATTGTCTGAATGTTCGGAAATCCCTGTGGGAACAGGCTTGCCCGCGATAGCGGTGGGTCAGCCAGCATCAATCTTGAATGACATGACCTCATCGCGGGCAAGCCCGCTCCCACAGGAGATCGTGTTGACCTACTGAGTCACTTGCTGGCTCTTGATCGTCTGTTCAAGCGCCTGGGTGCAACGCTCTTGCGCGGTGTCCAGTTCCAGCTTCATCTGCTCGATGTCGAGCATCTGCTGCTCCAGCTGTTCGCGGCGCTCGGCGATCTTGCTCAACATGGTTTGCAATTGTTTCTGATTGCCGCCGGTGGGGTCGTAAAGCTCGATCAACTCGCGGCATTCAGCCAGGGAGAAACCAATACGCTTGCCCCGCAGGATCAGCTTCAGACTGACCTTGTCGCGCGGGGTATAAACGCGTTCCTGGCCACGACGCTCAGGGCTGAGCAGGCCTTGCTCTTCATAAAAGCGAATGGCCCGCGTGGTGATGTCGAGCTCGCGGGCGAGGTCGGAAATGCTATAGGTCTGGCTGCTCATGGAAGCGCTCGAAAAAGGTCATGGCGCTAAGCTAATGTCAGGTTGACGTTTACGTCAAGGGGCTTGGATCTTTGGTGTTGCCGTTGGCCTCATCGCGGGCAAGCCCGCTCCCACAGGGATCGCGCTATACCGGTGGGAGCGGGCTTGCCCGCGATGAGCGATAACGCGGTCCAAAGCCCTACACCTTATCGAGCTTCTTCTCATGCGCCGTCACTTGCTGGCACAACTCGATCATCTGTTCGCGCATCCAGCGGTTGGCGGGGTCCTGGTCGGTGCTTTCGTGCCAGTAGAGGTGGGTTTCCACCGGCGGGACGTCGTTGACCGGCAGGTTCACCGAATACAGCTCATGGCGACGGGCGAAACGCTCGGGCACTGTCATGACCATGTCGGTCTGCTGCAACACCTGGGAAGCCATCAGGTAATGCTGGGAACGCAGCGCGATCTTGCGCTGGATGCCCATTTTCCCAAGGGCCAGGTCGACATGGCCCAGGCCACTGCGGCGGCTGGAAATGTGAATGTGGGTCAGCGACAAATAGTCGTCGAGGGTGAATTTTTCCTTGCCCGCCAGCGGATGGCCCTTGCGCATGGCACACACGTAACGGTCTTCCATCAGCTTGACGTGGCGCACTTGCGGGTCGGTGTTGAGTGGCGCATCGACGGCAAAGTCGAGCCGTCCAGCCGCCAGCTCCTTGGTGGTCTCGCGGCGTTTCGACAGGAAGCTTTCGATGATCACGGTCGGCGCCAGACGGCGCAGGCGCTGGAACAGCGGCGGCAGAATCACGGCCTCGGTGAGGTCGGTCATGCTGATGCGATACGTCTTGACCGCCTGCAACGGGTTGAAGATCCGGCTTTCCTGCACCGATACGCGCAGCAGCGAGAGGGCGTTACGCACCGGGCCGATAATGTTCTGGGCCATCGGTGTCGGCACCATGCCTTGCGCGGTGCGCACGAACAACGGGTCGTTGAAGGTCTCGCGCAGGCGGGCCAGGGCGTTCGATACCGCCGGCTGAGTAATGCCGACAATCTGCCCGGCGCGGGTCAGGTTGGCTTCGGTGTAGATCGCGTCGAAGACGATGAAAAGGTTGAGGTCGACCTTGCTCAGATTCATTGCGCGGCACTCTTATTGTTTGGGGCTTTTTGTTGTGGCCGGAGGCCTTTGCGATCACCCGATCATATATCGGTGATGAATGTTAATACACGCCGAGAATAGGCTAGGTAAATTTTCGTAGCTGTTCTAGCATCGATTGCATGACCTAAACAACCTCTTCCCAAGAAGGTAATTGCTCATGGATTTCGCTTATTCGCCCAAGGTTCAGGAACTGCGTGAGCGCGTGACCGCGTTCATGGACACTTACGTTTATCCCGCCGAAGCAGTGTTCGAGCGCCAGGTTGCCGAAGGCGATCGCTGGCAGCCGACCGCGATCATGGAAGAGCTCAAACTCAAGGCCAAGGCCGAAGGCCTGTGGAATTTGTTTCTGCCTGAGTCCGAACTCGGTGCAGGCCTGACCAACCTCGAATACGCGCCACTGGCGGAGATCATGGGCCGCTCGCTGCTCGGTCCGGAGCCATTCAACTGCTCCGCGCCAGACACCGGCAACATGGAAGTCCTGGTGCGTTACGCCAATGAAGAACAGAAACAACGCTGGCTCGAACCGCTGTTGCGCGGTGAGATCCGCTCGGCGTTCGCCATGACCGAACCGGACGTGGCATCGTCCGATGCCACCAACATGGCTGCCCGCGCTGTGCGTGATGGCGACGAGTGGGTGATCAACGGCAAGAAATGGTGGACCTCAGGCGCTTGCGATCCGCGCTGCAAGATCCTGATCTTCATGGGCCTGAGCAATCCGGACGCGCCACGCCACGCCCAGCATTCGATGATTCTGGTGCCGGTGGATACCCCGGGCGTGAAGATCGTTCGTCCGTTGCCAGTGTTCGGTTATGACGATGCACCTCACGGTCACGCTGAAGTGCTGTTTGAAAACGTGCGCGTGCCGTACGAAAACGTCCTGTTGGGTGAAGGGCGCGGCTTCGAAATCGCTCAGGGTCGTCTTGGCCCCGGCCGTATTCACCACTGCATGCGGTCGATCGGCATGGCTGAGCGTGCGCTGGAATTGATGTGCAAACGTGCGGTGAACCGCACCGCGTTCGGTAAACCGCTGGCCCGTCTGGGCGGCAATATCGACAAGATCGCCGACTCGCGCATGGAAATCGACATGGCGCGTCTGCTGACGTTGAAAGCGGCTTACATGATGGACACCGTCGGCAACAAGATTGCGAAAAGCGAGATTGCGCAGATCAAAGTGGTCGCGCCCAACGTGGCCTTGCGCGTTATTGACCGGTCGATCCAGATGCATGGCGGGGCAGGGGTTTCCAATGATTTCCCGCTGGCCTACATGTACGCGATGCAACGCACCCTGCGCCTGGCCGACGGCCCGGACGAAGTGCACCGCGCGGCGATTGGCAAGTTCGAGATCGGCAAGTACGTGCCCAAAGAGATGATGCGTAGCGGGCAGTAACCCTGCGCTATCGTTCATCGTCGGAACGCCGCCCGGAGCCGGTTCGCTCCCACATTTGATCTCCAGTATTCACTCGATCAATGTGGGAGCGAGCCTGCTCGTGATGGCGTCCGCCTGTTCAACACACCAACATCTGACTCAATACACCCAAACCTCAACCCGCCGATTCTTGATCCGCCCCTCATCCGCGCTGTTTGTCGCCACCGGCATCTCGGCGCCAAAACCGCGGATCTCGCGAAACACCACGCCGCCTCTCACCAGTTCGCGCCGCACCGCCATGGCCCGCAGCTTCGACAACAGATCGGCGCGTGCCGGGTCACTTTTCGCATCGCCAAATCCCACCAGTGTCACTTGCCGAGCGGTTTTGTCGTGCTGCTTTATATAGTCGAGCACCCGCGACAAGTCCTGTCGGGCCTTGTTGTCCAGGGTCGCGCTGCCTTCTTCAAAGCGAAAATTCACCGACAGGCGTTGTGCATGACGACTGAGCGCCTGGTAGGCCTCAGGCATCAGGGCGTTCGGCGTGACCGTCATGGCCTGTACGGTCTGGGCAATGAAGCCGTTGGCCGCGACAATCGCCTGGCCTTCGCTGCTTTGCGCAAACGTCACCAGCGCTTGGGCCCAGGGATTTTTCCCCTGCGGCGGTAAGTAAAAGAACAGTCGCCGGGACAGCGGATAGTCTTCCGTGGCAATCAGGTTGTTCAGCGGCAGCATGGCCTGGGATTGTCCGTCGGCGATCGCCACGGCTTTGGCCTTGAGCACATAAGGCAAACCGATGAAACCAATGCCTTGCGGGTCCTGGCTTACCGCGTCGGATAATTGCTCGCTGGATTCGAAGCGTTTCGCGGCGCTATTCAGCGTTTTTCCACGACGACTGAGAACCAATTCCTTGAAGGTGTCGTAGGTGCCCGATTGGTCATCGCGCGCGTACAGATGAATTGCCCCGCCACGGCCGCCCAACGCTTCCCAGGTCTTAGCCTCGCCGCTGAAAATGCGCGCCAGTTGTTCGGTGTTGAGCTGATTCAGCGGGTTTTGCGGATGGAGGATGATCGCCAGGCCATCGATGGCAATCACTTGCTCGGCATCCGGGCTTTTAAAGTCGCCCAGCGGTTCGAGTTCCAGGCGTTCGCTGTCCTTGATCGGACGCGACGAGGCGGCGAGATCGGCCGAGGCGTTTTTCAGGGCGCTGAATCCGGTGCTGGAACCATGGGCCGCGACATCCACCGCCACCCGTTGTCCCTGAGCGGTTTCGCCGACGACACGCAGTTCGTTGGCTTTGTCCGGGACTTCGCGATGAACCCTGAGCAGGCCCCGTTCGCGCATTAACCCCTCGACCAGCGCCGGCCCCAGTGCCGCACCGATGGTGTTGGAGCCCTGGATGCGCAAGACCGGGCCATTGTCGGAGAGCGGCAAATCGCTTGCCGAGGTCATCAATGGCAAACCGGCGCACAGCATCAACAGGAACAAAACGCGCAGCGTCATGCCGGCACCTTATATAGCCAAGGAAAGTGCCGGGAGAATAAGTCAGTAAGGTTTCCGAAAGATGACAGTGATCGTTCCCGCGCTCTGCGTGGGAATGCCTCTAGGGACGCTCCGCGTCCAGTGACGCGGAGCGTCACGGGCTATACACAGAGCGTGGGAACGATCATGTGAAGGCGGGGGAATCAGCTCAACTCAAGCCAGATCGGCGCATGATCCGAGGGCTTTTCCATGCCGCGCAGTTCGTAATCCACACCCGCGTCCTTCACGCGTGGCAACAAGCCATGAGACGCCATGATCAGGTCAATCCGCAGCCCGCGCTTGGGCTCGTCTTCGAAGCCGCGACTGCGGTAGTCGAACCAGCTGAAACGGTCGGCCACGTCCGGGTTCAAGTGACGGAAACTGTCCACCAGGCCCCAGTTCTTCAGGCGCGCCATCCACTCGCGTTCTTCCGGCAGGAAGCTGCATTTGCCGGTCTTGAGCCAGCGTTTCATGTTGTCCGGACCGATGCCGATGTCGCAGTCTTCCGGGGAAATGTTCACGTCTCCCATCACAACCACTGGCTGTTCATTGCTGAACTGCGATTCCAGCAACAGTTGCAGGTCGCTGTAGAAACGCTCTTTGGCCGGGAACTTGGTGGGGTGATCGCGGCTTTCGCCCTGTGGGAAATAGCCGTTCATGATGGTCACCGGCACGCCATCGGCGTCGGCGAACGTGCCCCAGATAAAGCGCCGTTGAGCGTCTTCTTCGTCGGTGGCGAAACCCTTGTGCAACGAAAGGGGTTCTTTACGCGAGAGCAGGGCGACGCCGTAATGGCCTTTCTGCCCGTGGAAATACACGTGATACCCCAGCGCCTGAACCTCGGCGAGCGGGAACTGGTCGTCGTGAACCTTGGTTTCCTGCAGCCCGATGACGTCTGGCTGATGCTTTTCGATCAGCGCCGCCAACTGATGCGGACGAGCGCGCAGCCCGTTGATGTTGAACGAGACGATCTTCATGGTCGGCAGTCCTGGCAAAAGGGCGATGCTAGCTGACCTGTAGGAATCGGGCCAGTGTTGGGGTGAGGGGATTCACTGTGTTCTGTCAGATCCATTAGCAATCAGGCCTCATCGCGGGCAAGCCTGCTCCCACAGGTTACGAGTCTGGTCTATACCTTTTGGGAGCGAGCTTGCTCGCGATGACGGCTTACGCATCGGCACTGATTTGGATCAGCAAGGAACTGTGTCGGCGCTATAGGCTCGTAACCAGAAGAGCGCAGTCATTTGAACAGCGCCCCGGGGAGAAATACCGTTATGCCCGAAACCTCGACCGCCATTGCCGATATTCACATGCTCGACAGCGGCTATGCCCACGAAGCGCGCTCCCTTCTTTACCACGCCTACCGACACGAGCCGACTTTCCGTTACCTGTTCGAAGCCGAACGCCCCGGCTATGAACATCGCGTGCGAGCGACCGTGCGCGAACTGGTCAAGCAACATTTTCTGCAGGACTTGCCGGCCATCGGCCTGTTGGTCAACGACCGGTTGATCGGCATTGCCCTGATTGCACCGCCGCAACGCCGGCTGGGCATTACCGAAAGTTGGGCGTGGCGTCTGCGCATGGTGCTCAGCACCGGATTTCGGTGCACCCGTCGCTACCTCGATTACCACGCCGCAGTGGCTGCCTGTGTGCCGACCGACTCGGTGCACGTCCTTCCGTTACTGGGGATCCATCCGCAGTTCCAGGGCCAACATTTCGGCGAGCAACTGCTGCAAGCGGTGCATAACTGGTGCGCGGTGGATGAAAACTCCCAAGGCGTGATCCTCGATACCGGGAATCCTCGTTATCTGGAGTTCTATAAGCGTCAGGGCTATGAGGAAATTGGCGAGGTCGCCGTAGGACCGATTCGCGAGCACGTATTTTTCCACGCCAATCCCCAGGTGTTACAAACAGCAACGGCATAAAGGTAGAACTTTGACCCCACACCAGGCTCTATCACGCTCCCAAGCTCGTGATAGCATCCGCGCCTATGAAGTTTCCAGGAAGATTCACCAGTGGCGTGCTGATGCTGTTAACCAGCTGCGCGGCGCTGGCGCAAAGTGAATTGGATGTGCGGATCAAACCGTCCAACGATGAACTGAAGGCCAATATAGAGGGCTATATCGGCAGCCTCGGCGATCGTGACGAGCAAGCGTTGTTGCGCTTCAGTCGTGGTGCCGAGGAGCAGGCGCGCAAGGCCGCCCAGGCTTTGGGTTATTACCAGCCGCACATCGACAGTGACGTGAAAGGCGGCAAGACCCCACGCCTGGTGCTCAATATCGATCCCGGCGAGCCGGTGCATTTACGCAATGTCACGATTCGCATCGACGGCCCTGCCGCGTCCCTCAAGGCCTTCCGCGTTCCCCAAAGCCATGCGTTGCAAACTGGCGCCGTGCTCAATCACGGCAATTATGAGGACGCCAAGCGGCTGATTCAGAACCAGGCCTCGCGCTACGGCTTTTTCAGCGGTTATTTCACCCACCAGACATTGTCAGTCGACCCGCGAGCCGGCGTCGCCGACATCGAGCTCATCTATAACAGCGGTCCGCGTTACACCCTGGGCAAGGTCAGTTTCGAAGGTGACACGCCGTTCGACGAAGACCTGCTGCGGCGGATGGTGCCGTTCAAGCAAGGCGCACCTTACGATTCCGAACTGATCGCCGAACTCAATCAGGCCATGCAGGCCAGCGGCTATTTCGAGAGCGTGCGCGTAGATGCGGCACCCACGGCGGCCAAGAACGATGTGATTCCGGTCGACGTCAAACTTGAAACCCGCAAGCCGCGGACCATGGGCCTGGGGCTGGGTTTTTCCACTGACGTCGGCCCACGGGTCAAGGCCAACTGGACCCGGCACTGGGTCAACCCGCAGGGGCACAGCTATGGCTGGGAGACCGAAGTCTCGGCGCCACGGCAGAACGTTGGTGTGTTCTACGACATTCCCCTGGACCCGCCGCTGACCGACAAACTGCGCTTCGCCGGGGGGTATCAGAACGAAGAAATCGCCGACAAGGACTCTCTGAGCAAACTGCTGACATTGGGGCCTGAGTGGCACAGCAAATTGCCCAGTGGCTGGCAGCGCGTGGTCTCGCTCAAGTGGCAGCGTGAGGAATACCGGCTCGGCGACGATTCGGGGCTCAGCAATTTGCTGATGCCGGGCATTACCTATTCGTATTTGAAAAGCGACAACCGCATCGATCCGCACAACGGCTATCGCCTGCAATTCGAGACCAAAGTGGCCAAGGAAGGCTTGGGTTCGGACACCAATCTGGTGTACGGCACCGCGCTGGTGAAAGGCTTGACCACGGTCTTCGATAAACACCGTTTCCTCGGTCGGGTGCAGGTCGGCGGCAGCGCCACCAATGGCTACAAGTCGGTGCCGCCGTCATTACGCTTCTATGCCGGTGGTGATCAGAGCGTGCGCGGTTACGATTATCAGAGCCTGTCCCCGGAAAACTCCAACGGCGACCGCATCGGTGGCCGCTACATGGTCGCCGGCAGCGTCGAGTATCAGTACTCCATCGCCGAAAAATGGCGGGTCGCGACCTTTGTTGACCAGGGCAACTCCTTTAATACACTCGACCTGCCGAACCTCAAGACCGGCGTTGGTATCGGCGTTCGCTGGGTTTCGCCTGTGGGGCCGATTCGTCTCGACCTGGCCCACGCACTAGACGACGACGGCGGCATCCGCTTGCACTTTTCCATGGGGCCTGAGCTGTGAAGCGTGGTTTGAAAATAACGCTGCTGGCAATTCTGGCGCTGCTGATGCTGGTCGTCCTGGCAGTGACCACGGTATTGGGCACGGCGACGGGTAGCCGTTGGGCGCTCGGTTTTGTACCGGGTTTGACCGTCGAAAATTTCCAGGGCCGATTGGGCGGGCAGTGGAGTGCTGATCATCTGTTGTGGCAGCAGGGCAGCAGTCGCGTTGAGCTCAGCAAGCCGATTTTTGCCTGGTCGCCGCTGTGCCTGATGCGCATGACGCTGTGCATCGAGCAATTGAAGGCCGATCAGGTCAGCCTGCAATTGCCGCCGGGCACTGAAGAAGCCAGCAGTGGACCCATCGCGCTGCCGAATTTGAAACTGCCACTGGCCATCGAACTGGGTGATGTTCAGGTCGGCAGCCTGCTGTTCAATGGCAGCGAAGAACTCAAAGGCTTGCAACTGGCTGCACACTGGACCGCGCAAGGCTTGCAGATCGATTCGGTGAAGTTGCAACGCGACGAGCTCAGCCTGAATCTGTCCGGCCTGCTGCAACCCAGCGGCGATTGGCCGCTGAAGGCCGAAGGCACACTGACCCTGCCGGCCCCGCAGCCCTGGAGCCTGGCGCTGAAGGTCGACGGTGATTTGCTGAAAACTCTCAACCTGAAAGCCGACAGCAGTGGTTACCTCAACGGGCAATTGAGCGGCGAAGTACAACCGCTGACGGAGAACCTGCCCGCCAAAGTGCGCATCACCGCCGACAGCTTTAAGCCCAGCGCCGATCTGCCGGACACCTTGCAACTCAATCAAGTGGAACTCACCGGCGACGGCGACCTGAAAAACGGTTACCAATTACTCGGCAAAGCGACATTGCCCGCAGAAAAGGGCCCGGTCGCCTTGTTGCTGCAAGGCAAGGTCGATGCCCAAGGCGCACAGATTGCCGCGCTCGACCTGACCGCCAACGACAAGCAAAGCCTCAAACTCACCGGGCAACTGGATTGGAGCAAAGGCCTGAGCGCCGACGCGAAAATCGACTGGCTGGATTTCCCGTGGCATCGCCTCTATCCGTTGATCGATGAGCCAGAAGTCGCGTTGCGCAGCTTCAACGGACAAGTCTCCTACACCGACGGCAAATACCTGGGCAGCTTCAAAGCGGCGCTGGATGGCCCGGCAGGTGCGTTCAACCTGAGCAGCCCGTTCAGCGGCGACCTGACGAAAATCTACCTGCAACAAATCCAGCTCGAAGCCGGGCAGGGCAAGGCCGAAGGACATCTGAACCTGCAATTTGCCGATGGCATTGCCTGGGACACCGCCCTGGATCTGTCGGCGATCAACCCGGCGTACTGGGTCGCGGAGTTGCCGGGCACACTGGCCGGACCGCTGCGCAGCAAAGGCGAGATGAAAAATGAACAACTCAGCCTGAACGCCGACCTCGACCTCAAAGGCAAACTGCGCGGCCAACCGGCGGTGATCCAGGCCAAGGCCGATGGCGGCGGCGCGCAATGGAACCTCAACGCGCTGCAAATCCGCCTCGGCGACAACAGCATCAGCGGCAAGGGCAGTCTGCAACAGAAGCTGGCCGGCCAGATCGACATCAAGCTGCCGCGCCTGGCCCAACTCTGGCCACAGCTGCGCGGCCAGATCAACGGTCGCCTCGATGTCGCCGGCACGCTCAAGGCACCGCAAGGCAAGCTCGGGCTGCAAGGCACGCAACTGGCCTTCCAGGACAATCGCCTGCAAAGCCTGAACCTGGACGCGAACCTCGACAGCGCGCAACGGGCGAAAATCGACCTCAAGGGCAGTGGCATTCAGGCCGGCGACACCGCACTGGGAACGTTGACCGCCAGCGGTCAGGGCGATATCAAAAACCAGAAACTGACCCTCGATCTGCAAGGGCCGAAGCTGAAACTGGCGCTCGGCCTCGACGGTGCGCTGGACAAGGGCAACTGGCGCGGTCGTCTGGCCAGTGGTGAAATCCAGGCCGGTGGTCAGGCCTGGACGCTGCAAGGCCCGGCCAGGCTCGAACGATTGGCTGATGGCAAAATCAATTTCGGCTCCCATTGCTGGATGTCCGGCCCGGCCAGCCTGTGCGGTGAAGACCAGCGCTTGATGCCTGAACCGAGGCTGCGTTACCACCTCAAGCAATTCCCGATCGAAAGCCTGGCGCAGTGGTTGCCAAAGGATTTCGCCTGGAACGGCAAGCTCAACGCCGACCTGCAACTGGACTTGCCGGCCAGCGGCCCGAACGGCCAGATCAGCATCGACGCCAGCGGCGGCACTTTGCGCATGAAGGAAAAGGATCAGTGGCTGGACTTCCCGTACCAGACCTTGCTGCTGACCAGCAAACTCACGCCCAAACGCATCGACACCGACCTCAACTTCGTCGGCGGCAAGCTCGGCGAATTGCGGGTGCAGGCGCAGATCAATCCGTTGCCGAATAACAAACCGCTGACCGGCTCGTTCCGCCTCAGTGGCCTGGACCTGTCCGTCGCGCGCCCGTTTGTGCCGATGGTCGAGAAGCTCACGGGCCGCCTCAATGGCAGCGGCACGCTCTCCGGCACGCTGTTGGCGCCTCTGGTCAATGGCAATCTGCTGCTCAGCGACGGTGAAGTGTCCGGGCCGGAACTGCCGATAGAGTTGCAAGCTTTGCAGCTACAGGCGGTGATTGCCGGCGAAACCGTGCAACTGAACGGCGGCTGGAAAAGCGGCAAGACCGGGCAGGGCACTCTCAACGGCAACATCGCCTGGGGCCAGGCGCTGGTGGTGGACCTGGCCCTCAAAGGCACACAGTTGCCGGTCAGCGTCGAGCCATACGCCAAGCTCGAAGTGGCGCCGGACCTGAAAATCTCGATGAAGGGCGACGAGTTGGCGATTGCCGGCAAAGTGTTGGTGCCCAGGGGCGACATCACAGTGCGCGAACTGCCTCCCTCGACGGTCAAGCTGTCCGGGGACACGGTGATCGTCGGCCAGCAGACCGAAGAGGGCAAGCCACCACTGGCGATGAAAATGGACATCGACGTGGTGGTCGGTGAGGACAAACTCAGCTTTGCCGGGTTTGGCCTGACCGCCAACCTGCAAGGTCATGTGCACATTGGCGACAACATGGACACCCGCGGCGAGCTCTGGCTCAACGATGGCCGTTATCGCGCCTATGGCCAGCGCCTGACGGTGCGTCGGGCGCGCTTGCTGTTTGCCGGTCCCATCGATCAGCCATACCTGGACATCGAAGCAATTCGCCAGTCCGACGACATCATCGCCGGCATTCGCCTCAGCGGCAGCGCCGAGCAGCCCACCACGCAGATTTTCTCCGAACCGGCCATGAGCCAGGAACAGGCCTTGTCCTATCTGGTACTGGGGCGTCCGCTGAGCAGCAACGGAGAAGACAACAACATGCTGGCCCAGGCGGCGCTTGGGTTGGGCCTGATGGGCAGTTCCGGCGTGACCAGCGGGCTGGCCAAGAATCTGGGGATTCAGGACTTCCAGCTCGATACCGAGGGCAGCGGCAACACCACCAGCGTCGTGGCCAGCGGCAACCTCTCGGAAAAACTCAGCCTGCGCTATGGCGTCGGCGTGTTTGAGCCGGCCAACACGATTGCCTTGCGCTACAAGCTGAGCAAAAAGGTCTACCTCGAAGCCGCTGGCGGCGTGGCCAGTTCGCTGGACATCTTCTACAAGCGGGATTTCTAAGCCCCCACCATGATCGTTCCCACGCTCTGCGTGGGAATGCCGCCCGGGACGCTCCGCGTCCCTTCCCAAGCCGAACGCAGAGCGTCCGTAGAGGCATTCCCACGCAGAGCGTGGGAACGATCAGCCGTGAGCCATTTATCAGCTAAATAGCAAGCAACCTAACTATTACGTTGACATTCGCTGCCTAGGCAGTAACATCTCGTCATACATTCTCTGCCTAGGCAGCTAATTGGTGGTCAGATGAAACATTTCACGCCAGACGAATTCCAGAATTGCCATCTCGGCCTCCTGCTCGGGCGCGCCGCTCTGCTCAAGGACCGGATCATCGATACGCACATGGAGCCCCACGGCATCACCGCCGCGCAGTTCAAAGTGCTGATCATCATGGCCCAGTTCGGTGTCGATACGCCGGCCGAGCTGTGCCGGCACCTGTCGCTGGACAGCGGTTCGATGACCCGCATGCTCGATCGTCTGGAACAGAAAGGTTTCCTCGCCCGCCAGCGTTCCGAGGCGGATCGCCGTCAGGTGCAACTGGTGCTGACCGAAGAAGGCCAGAAGCTCGCCGACCGGCTGCCGCACATCGGCGCTGACGCGATGAATGAACTGGCCGGCGCGATCACACCGGATGAGCTGAAAACCCTGGAACAGATCCTCAAGAAAATATTGGTGGCGGCGGGTGACTCGATCACCTTGCTGCGGGTAGGTGACAAATGAGCAGTAAAACCCTGCGTGCCGGTTTGAGCCTGGTGCTGGTGGCCATGACCCTGGCCGGATGCGCCAGCTATAGCGGCCTGACCACCGAAGGCGTCAGCCTCGATGCGAAAAACCTCAAGGCCGGACAATCCCTCAACGGCGTGACCCTGTCGCCGGCGGCCTGGCCGAAAAGCGACTGGTGGACCAGCCTGGGCGATCCGCAACTCGATGGTCTGATCCGCGAAGCCCTGCACGACAGCCCCGACATGCAAATCGCCGACGCTCGTGCGCACCAGGCCAGCGCCGCTGCCTATGCCGCCGACGCTGCGCGGATGCCGACCCTCGACGCCAGCGCCGGTGTCAGCCGTTCGCGTCTGGCCCGCGATCAGGACCCGAGCGGGCAGGGCGGCACTTACTCCACCCTGCGCAATATCGGCGCCAGCTTCAATTACAACTTCGACCTCTGGGGCGGTCAGCGTGATGCCTGGGAAGCGGCGCTGGGCCAGGCCCGTGCGGCCGAAGTCGATCAGCAGGCCGCTCAGCTGACATTGTCTGCCGATGTGGCTCGTGCCTATAGCGATCTGGGCCAGGCGCACATCATCTATGACCTGGCCAATGAAGACCTCAAACGTACTCGGCAAATGCTCGACCTGAGTCAGCGTCGCCTGAGTTCGGGGATCGACAGTCAGTACCAGTTCCAGCAAACAGAAAGCCTGGAAGCCAGCTCCGAAGCCAGCCTGATCGATGCCGAAAAACGCCTGCAAAGCGCGAAAATCGCCCTGGCCGTGCTGCTGGGCAAAGGCCCGGATCGCGGAAACGAGATTGCCCGGCCGAAAGTTCTTCAGGCCAGCGCCGTTGCATTGCCGTCGGTGTTGCCGGCCGAATTGCTCGGTCGTCGTCCCGATCTGGTGGCTGCGCGTTGGCGGGTCGAGGCCGCGAGCAAGAACATCGCTGCGGGCAAGACCCAGTTCTATCCCAACTTGAACTTGAGCGCGGCGGCGGGTGCCGAATCTTTACTGGGTGATGCGATGTTTGGTTCGGCGAGCCGTTTCTTCAACATCGCGCCAACCATTTCCGTGCCGATTTTCGATGGTGGCCGCCTGCGCGCCAACCTCGACTCACGCGACGCCGATTACGACCTCGCCGTGGCGCAGTACAACAAAAGCCTGGTGAAAGCGCTGGGCGATGTCAGCGACACCATCAACCAGTTGCGCGATATCGGCCGGCAGATCGGGGCACAGCAACACGCCACCGACATTGCCCAGGATTCTTACAACACCGTGGTCCAGCGGTACGGTTCCGGCATCGGCAACTACCTGGACGTGCTCAGCATCGAGCAGCAATTGCTCCAGGCCCAGCGTCAGCTGGCCAACCTGAATGCCGAGCAGATCGACTTGTCGATCCAATTGATGCAGGCGCTGGGCGGCGGCTTCCAAGGCGAAACCCTGACCGCAGCCAACGCAACCCCAGCCACGCAGCACAACTAATTCAAGGTATTTGTCATGGCCACTGCCGATACATCTCAAGCCCCGGACAACGCTCAAGACACGAGCAATCCGCGCAAACGCAAAATCATGCTGGTGGTGCTCGCCATCGTGGTAATCCTCGCCGGTATCGGCGTCTGGGGTTATCACGAGTTCTACGGGCGCTGGAATGAAAGCACCGACGACGCCTATGTGAACGGCAACGTGGTGGAAATCACCCCGCTGGTCACCGGCACTGTAGTCAGCATCGGTGCTGACGACGGCGACCTGGTCCACGAAGGCCAGGTGCTGATCAACTTTGACCCCAACGATGCCGAAGTTGGTCTGCAAAGTGCCCGGGCCAATCTGGCCCGCACCGTGCGTCAGGTGCGTGGCTTGTACAGCAACGTCGACGGCATGAAAGCCCAGGTCAACGCCCAGCAAGCAGAAGTGCAAAAGGCGCAAGACAACTTCAATCGGCGGAAAAACCTTGCCGCTGGCGGGGCGATTTCCCAGGAAGAACTGTCCCACGCTCGCGACGACCTGACCTCGGCACAAAACGCCCTGGCCAACACCAAGCAACAATTGAAAACCACCAGTGCGTTGGTGGACGACACCGTGGTGTCTTCGCATCCAGACGTGATGGCGGCTGCCGCTCAGCTGCGTCAGGCTTACCTGAACAATTCGCGCAGCACCTTGATCGCGCCAGTCACCGGTTACGTGGCCAAGCGCTCCGTGCAACTGGGCCAGCGGGTTCAGCCAGGCACTGCGCTGATGGCGGTGATACCGCTGGATCAGCTGTGGATCGACGCCAACTTCAAGGAAACCCAACTGCGTGACATGCGCATCGGTCAACCCGTGGAGATCGAGGCCGATCTGTACGGCAGCGACGTGAAATTCAACGGCACCATCGACAGTCTCGGCGCCGGGACCGGCAGCGCGTTCGCCTTGCTGCCAGCGCAGAACGCCACCGGTAACTGGATCAAGATCGTGCAACGCGTACCGGTGCGGATCCACATCAACGCCGAAGAACTGGCCAAGCATCCGCTGCGGGTCGGCCTCTCGACTCAGGTCGATGTGAACCTGCATGACCAGAGCGGCCCGGTGCTGGCGCAACAGCCGCCGCAAAAGGCTTCGTTCAGCACCAACGTGTATGACCGTCAGTTGGCCGAGGCCGACGCGATGATCACTCAGTTGATCCACGACAACAGCGCAGCGGTCAGCAAAACCGTTCAACGCTGATTCGCCATGACACCGCCCTTGTGGGAGCGAGCAGGCTCGCTCCCACAGGGTCAGCTGCGTCTGTAACAGACGTAGCTCCAACCAGGTTTCAAAGGATTCGCGATGAGCAATAACGCGTCTTTCACCCCGCCCAGCCTGCTGCTCAGCACCATCGGCCTGTCGCTGGCGACCTTCATGCAAGTGCTCGACACCACCATCGCCAACGTGGCGCTGCCGACCATTTCCGGCAACCTGGGCGTGAGCTCGGAGCAGGGCACGTGGGTGATCACTTCATTTGCCGTGAGCAACGCCATCGCGCTGCCGCTGACCGGTTGGCTGAGCCGGCGTTTCGGTGAGGTGAAGCTGTTTCTCTGGGCGACCATCCTGTTCGTACTGGCTTCGTTTCTGTGCGGTATCTCGACTTCAATGCCGGAACTGATCGGGTTTCGGGTGCTGCAAGGTCTGGTCGCCGGGCCGTTGTACCCGATGACCCAGACGTTGCTGATCGCGGTCTATCCGCCCGCCAGGCGCGGCATGGCCCTGGCGTTGCTGGCGATGGTCACGGTGGTGGCGCCGATTGCCGGGCCGATCCTTGGTGGCTGGATCACCGACAGCTACAGCTGGCCGTGGATTTTCTTTATCAACGTGCCCATCGGGATCTTTGCGGTGATGGTGGTGCGCCAGCAACTGAAGACGCGCCCGGTGGAGACCAGCCGCCAGCCGATGGACTACGTCGGATTGATCACGCTGATCATTGGCGTTGGCGCGTTGCAGGTAATCCTCGACAAGGGCAACGACCTGGATTGGTTCGAGTCGAACTTCATCCTTATCGGCGCGGCGATTTCGGTGATTGCACTGGCGGTGTTCATCATCTGGGAAATGACCGACAAACACCCGGTGGTCAACCTGCGCCTGTTTGCCTATCGCAACTTTCGCATCGGTACGCTGGTGTTGGTGCTGGGCTACGCCGGTTTCTTCGGCATTAACCTGATTCTGCCGCAATGGTTGCAAACGCAGATGGGCTACACGGCGACGTGGGCCGGTCTGGCGGTGGCGCCCATCGGGATTCTGCCGGTAGTGATGTCACCGTTTGTCGGCAAATATGCGCAAAAATTCGACCTGCGGTTGTTGGCCGGGCTGGCCTTCCTGGCGATTGGCCTGAGCTGCTTCATGCGTGCCGGATTCACGAACGAAGTGGACTTCCAGCACATCGCGCTGGTGCAGTTGTTCATGGGCATTGGCGTGGCGCTGTTCTTCATGCCGACCTTGAGCATTCTGATGTCGGACTTGCCACCGAGCCAGATCGCCGATGGCGCAGGCCTGGCGACTTTCTTGCGCACGTTGGGCGGCAGTTTCGCGGCGTCGTTGACCACGTGGATCTGGATTCGCCGGGCAAACCAGCATCATGCGTACTTGAGTGAAAGCATCACGACGTACGAGCCGGCGACGCGTGAGGCGCTGAACAATCTGGGCGGCGCGGGCAATCCGGCGTATGCACAGCTCGATCACGTGCTGACCAGTCAGGCGTACATGCTGTCCACCGTGGATTACTTCACGTTGCTGGGGTGGGGATTCATGGGGTTGATCCTGATTGTCTGGTTGGCAAAACCACCGTTCGCCGCGAAGGCCGGGCCTGCCGCCGCCGGTCACTAAAGCCGGAAATCGATCGTTCCCACGCTCTGCGTGGGAATGCAGCCCGGGACGCTCTGCGTCCCTTCCGAAGCCGAACGCGGAGCGTCCGTTGAGGCATTCCCACGCAGAGCGTGGGAACGATCAGGTCGATCAGGTCGACGGGGCTGCCAGTTGCGGCGGCGGGGCGAAGTCGAAAGGTGCCAGCGCAAACCCTTGCTCATCCACCTGCAACGCCCACCCCTGACGGTCCCAATCGCCCAGCACAATGCGTTTGGCCGCTTGTTCGCCAATCTGCAACTTGTGAATCGCCGGGCGATGGGTGTGCCCGTGAATCAAGGTCTTTACGCCATATTCCTGCATGATTCGTGGCACTTCCTGCGGCGTGACATCGACGATGTCATTGGCTTTCATCCGCGTCTGTGCACGACTTTCACTGCGTAGCTTGCGCGCCAGTTTGTGCCGGGTGCTCAAGGGCAGGTGTCGCAGGATGAACAGGGTGACGGGGTTGCGCAGGTAGCGACGCAGCTTCATATAGGCTTCGTCGCGGGTGCAGAGGCTGTCGCCGTGCATCAAGAGCACTGGCTCGCCGTAAAGCTGTACGACGCTCGGGTCTTTCAACAACGTGCAGCCGGCCTGTTTGCAAAAGGCCTGGCCGAGCAAGAAGTCGCGATTGCCGTGCATCAGAAAAATGGCCGTGCCGCTGTCGCTGAGATCGCGCAGGGCCTGGCAGATGGAACGTTGAAAGGGCGTCATGGCATCGTCGCCAATCCACACTTCGAAAAAGTCGCCCAAGATGTACAACGCACTCGCCGAGCGGGCGCGTCCGGCGAGCAAATCCAGAAACGCCCGGGTAATGTCCGGGCGCTCCTCTTCCAGATGCAAGTCTGAAATCAGCAGTATCACGCTTCGATGATCTCGGCTTTCTCGATGATCACGTCGTCTGCAGGTACGTCCTGGTGGCCAGCCTTGGAGGTGGTGGAAACGCCTTTGATCTTGTCGACAACGTCGGTGCCTTCAACGACTTTGGCGAACACGGCGTAGCCCCAGCCCTGAGTGGTCTTGGCGCTGTGGTTCAGGAAGCTGTTGTCAGCCACGTTGATGAAGAACTGGGCGGAAGCCGAATGCGGCTCCATGGTGCGGGCCATGGCAACGCTGTATTTCACGTTCGGCAGGCCGTTGTCGGCTTCGTTCTGGATGCTTGGGCGCTTGTCTTTCTTTTCTTTCATGCCTGGCTCAAAACCGCCGCCCTGGATCATGAAGTTACCGATGACACGGTGGAAAACGGTGTTTTCGTAGTGACCGGCTTTGACGTACTCGATGAAGTTGGCAACGGTCAGCGGTGCCTTTTCAGCGTTCAGTTCCAGGACGATGTCGCCATGGTTGGTGGTCAGTTTGACTTGGGTCATGATCGGTACTCTATCAATGAATTCGTGGGTTTCGAGGCGTTGAAGCCCTCAACCGGTCCGGCCAGATTCGGCCAAGGTGCGCAGTTTAGCGTGCCGGGCGCGAATTTCGAGGCTGTTTTTCATTTGCATCCGATTAAATGCAGCCGTTTTCGGGCCTGCTCTGTCAGCGACTTGACGGCATCGGCTATGATAAGCCCCTTTGATTTAACAGCCGCTTTGATTTGGCCAACTGGCCGCGCACTTGTACGTTCAAGGATCCTATGAGCAAGCCCACTGTCGACCCTACCTCGAATTCCAAGACCGGCCCTGCCGTGCCGGTCAATTTCCTGCGCCCGATCATCCAGGCGGACCTGGACTCGGGTAAGCACACGCAGATCGTCACTCGTTTCCCGCCTGAGCCCAACGGTTACCTGCACATCGGTCACGCCAAGTCGATTTGCGTGAACTTCGGTCTGGCCCAGGAGTTTGGCGGCGTCACGCACCTGCGTTTCGACGACACCAACCCGGCCAAGGAAGACCAGGAATACATCGACGCGATCGAAAGCGACGTCAAATGGCTGGGCTTTGAATGGTCCGGTGAAGTGCGCTACGCCTCGCAGTATTTCGACCAGTTGCACGACTGGGCCGTCGAGCTGATCAAGGCCGGCAAGGCCTACGTCGACGACCTGAGCCCTGAACAGGCCAAGGAATACCGTGGCAGCCTGACCGAACCGGGCAAGAACAGCCCGTTCCGTGACCGCTCCGTGGAAGAAAACCTCGACTGGTTCGCCCGCATGCGTGCCGGCGAATTCCCGGACGGCGCTCGTGTGCTGCGGGCCAAGATCGACATGGCCTCGCCGAACATGAACCTGCGCGACCCGATCATGTACCGCATCCGCCACGCCCATCACCACCAGACGGGCGACAAGTGGTGCATCTACCCGAACTACGACTTCACCCACGGTCAGTCGGACGCCATCGAAGGCATCACCCACTCGATCTGCACCCTGGAGTTCGAAAGCCATCGTCCGCTGTATGAATGGTTCCTGGAAAACCTGCCGGTGCCGGCTAACCCGCGCCAGTACGAGTTCAGCCGCCTGAACCTGAACTACACCATCACCAGCAAGCGCAAGCTCAAGCAACTGGTCGATGAAAAGCACGTTCACGGTTGGGACGATCCGCGCATGTCCACGCTGTCGGGCTTCCGTCGCCGTGGCTACACGCCGAAATCGATCCGCAACTTCTGCGAAATGATCGGCACCAACCGTTCCGACGGCGTGGTTGACTTCGGCATGCTTGAATTCAGCATCCGTGACGACCTCGACCACAGCGCGCCGCGTGCCATGTGCGTGCTGCGTCCGTTGAAAGTCGTGATCACCAACTACCCGGAAGGTCAGGTCGAAAACCTCGAACTGGCGTGCCACCCCAAAGAAGACATGGGCGTGCGCGTCCTGCCGTTCGCCCGTGAGCTCTACATCGACCGTGAAGACTTCATGGAAGAGCCGCCAAAAGGCTACAAGCGCCTGGAACCGAACGGCGAAGTGCGTCTGCGCGGCAGCTACGTGATCCGTGCCGACGAAGCGATCAAGGACGCCGATGGCAACATCGTCGAACTGCGTTGCACCTACGACCCGGAAACCCTCGGCAAGAACCCTGAAGGCCGCAAGGTCAAAGGCGTGGTGCACTGGGTGCCGGCGGCTGCAAGCGTCGAATGCGAAGTGCGTCTGTACGATCGTCTGTTCCGTTCTCCGAACCCGGAGAAGGCTGAAGACAGCGCCAGTTTCCTGGACAACATCAACCCTGACTCACTGCAGGTCCTCACCGGTTGTCGTGCTGAACCCTCGTTGGGCAATGCACAGCCGGAAGACCGTTTCCAGTTCGAGCGCGAAGGCTACTTCGTCGCGGATATCAAGGACTCGAAACCAGGTCATCCGGTATTCAACCGTACCGTGACCCTGCGTGATTCGTGGGGCCAGTGATTCAAGGAAACTAAAGTGCTGACGATCTACAACACGCTCACCAAGAGCAAAGAAGTCTTCAAGCCGCTGGATGGCAACAAGGTGCGCATGTATGTCTGCGGGATGACCGTGTACGACTACTGCCACCTTGGCCACGGCCGCAGCATGGTCGCATTCGACCTGGTGACCCGCTGGTTGCGGTTCAGCGGCTATGACCTGACTTATGTGCGCAACATCACCGACATTGACGACAAGATCATCAATCGGGCCAAGGAGAACGGCGAGTCGTTCGAAGCCTTGACCGAGCGCATGATCGCGGCGATGCACGAAGACGAAGCGCGCCTGAACATCAAGAAGCCGGACATGGAACCGCGCGCCACCGGTCATATTCCCGGCATGCACGCGATGATCCAGACCCTGATCGACAAGGGTTACGCCTACGCACCGGGCAATGGCGACGTGTACTACCGCGTTGCCAAGTTCATGGGCTACGGCAAGCTGTCGCGCAAGAAAATCGAAGACCTGCGCATTGGCGCGCGGATCGAAGTCGACGAGTCCAAACAGGACCCGCTGGACTTCGTGCTGTGGAAAGGCGCCAAGCCGGGTGAGCCGAGCTGGCCATCGCCGTGGGGCGATGGGCGTCCGGGCTGGCACATCGAATGCTCGGTGATGTCGACCTGCTGCCTCGGCGAGACCTTCGACATTCATGGCGGCGGCAGCGACCTGGAGTTTCCGCACCACGAAAACGAAATCGCCCAGAGCGAAGCGGCGACCGGCAAGACCTACGCCAACGCGTGGATGCATTGCGGCATGATTCGCATCAATGGCGAGAAGATGTCCAAGTCCTTGAACAACTTCTTCACCATTCGCGACGTGCTGGAAAAGTACCACCCGGAAGTCGTGCGTTACCTGCTGGTGTCGAGCCATTACCGCAGCGCGATCAACTATTCGGAAGACAACCTCAAGGACGCCAAAGGCGCACTCGAGCGTTTCTACCATGCCTTGAAAGGCCTGCCGAACGTGGCGCCTGCTGGCGGCGAAGCCTTTGTCGAGCGTTTCACCCAGGTGATGAACGACGACTTCGGCACACCGGAAGCCTGCGCGGTGCTGTTCGAAATGGTTCGCGAGATCAACCGTCTGCGCGAGAGCGATCTTGAGGCGGCGGCCGGTCTGGCGGCGCGCTTGAAGGAACTGGCCAGCGTGCTGGGTGTGTTGCAGCTTGAAGCCGATGACTTCCTGCAGGCCGGCGCCGAAGGGCGGGTTGACGCGGCTGAAGTTGATGCACTGATTCAGGCTCGCCTGAATGCGCGCGCCAACAAGGACTGGGCCGAATCCGACCGCATCCGCGACCAGCTCACCGCCATGGGCGTGGTGCTGGAAGACGGCAAGGGCGGCACGACCTGGCGTCTGGCTGACTGATTGTCCTATCTGTAAAAAACAAAACCCGCCTTGTGCGGGTTTTGTTTTTTCTGGCGGGTGTCAGCTCAGCAGACCGGTGCTGACCGCGACAATCAGGAAGATCCCGAGCACAGCGCGGTAGATGACAAACGGCCAGGTGGAGAACTTCTCCAGAAAACGCATCAGGCCCCAGATGGCGAAAAATGCCGAAATGCTGGCGATCACCAGGCCGAAAATCAGATGTGCCCAGGCTTGCGCGGGCAGATCGGCATGGAACAACACCCACAGCTCCTTCAAACCGGCCAGGGCGATGGCGGGCAGCCCCAACAAAAAGGAGAACCGTGCAGCCTCTTCACGTTTGAAGTTGAGGAACAGCGCTGCTGTGAGTGTAGAGCCCGAACGCGACACCCCGGGAATCAGCGCGCCGATCTGCGCAATGCCGACGATCAGCGCATCGCGCAGGCGCATTTCGCCCACAGTGCGGCGATGTCGGCAACTGAGTTCGGCGGCCGCCAACAACACCGCCATGACCACGCAGGAAATCCCGATCACCATCAGCCCGCGCAACGGCGAGTTGCAAGCGTTGAGCGTCGAGGACAACGCGATGCCAGCAATGCCGATAGGGATGGTCGCCAGTACGATGGCCACTGCGAGGACGAACCACTGGTTGCTGAAATCGCGTTGGCGTACGGCGCCGATACTGCCGCTGACGAGTTGGCTGACATCACGCCAGAAATAACTGACCACCGCCGCCAGTGCGGCCAACTGCATGGCCGCGGAAAACGCCGAGCCGGGATCCGGCCAGCCGAGCAGGGCGGGCACGATGCGCATGTGCGCGGTGGAGGAAACGGGCAACAACTCGGTGATGCCCTGAACGATGCCCAGGAAGCCGATTTGCAGGTAATCCAGTGAGGCGAAGCCGATATCGAGGCCGGTAGAACAGATGTTGGTCAAAGCGCTTATCCTGTGAGGATCAGGAGGACGGAGGTTCTGAATCAAAAGGCATGAGGTGAAAAGCGGAAACATTTCGTCACAGACTAGTCTGTTCGGTCAATGGTTTAGTTGATGGTTTTGCGGTGATTGAACCGGCGTCTTCGCGAGCAAGCCCGCTCCCACAGGGGAATGGTTATATCCACAAACATCAGATCGACGGAAATAGGGTGTGGGAGCGGGTTTGCTCGCGAAGAGGCCCGCCAAGCCAACCCGTCACTCAGCCTGACGCAATCGCTTGTAAAGGGTATTTCGGCTCACACCCAATCGCCGCGCCAGATGCGAAATATTCCCCCCTGCCGCCTGCAACAACCGATTCAAATCCTCGGCATCATTCAAGTCAGCCGCCAGCGGCTCCGTTGGTTCAACCGGCTCCATCTCCAGATCCACAAAAAAATCATCCGGCAAATGCTCCGGTCGCACCGGCTGTTCCTCGGCCATGGCCAGCGCTACCTGCATCACGCTGCTGACCTGGCGTAAATTCCCCGGCCACGGATGACGACCGAACAATTCCATCACCTCGCGGCTCAACCCGGCCCATTGCGAGGGTTCTCGGTGTTGCTCCCACAAGCGTTTGAACAGCGCCTGCTTGTCACTGCGTTCCCGTAGCGGCGGCAATTCCAGGGTCAAGCCGCCGATGCGGTAATACAGGTCTTCGCGAAAGCGCCCCAGTTGCACTTGCTCGCGCAACGAGCGGTTAGTCGCCGAGATGATGCGTAGATCCACCGGGAACAACTCGCTGCTGCCCACCGGTTGCACACAACGTTCCTGCAACACCCGCAACAGCCGTGCCTGGGTCGGCAGCGGCATGTCGCCGATTTCATCAAGAAACAGCGTGCCTTTGTCGGCCTTGCGGATCAGTCCGATGCTGCCTTTCTGGTTGGCGCCGGTGAACGCGCCTTTCTCGTAGCCAAACAGCTCGGACTCCACCAGTTCGGCGGGGATCGCTGCACAGTTCACGGCAATGAACGGTTGTTTGCTGCGCGAGCTGGCCTGGTGCAGCGCTTTGACGAACACTTCCTTGCCGACCCCGGTTTCACCGTGAATCAACAGCGGAATGTCCTTCTCCAGCAAACGCTCGGCCTGCCGTACGGCTTTTTCCACGCGGCTGTCGCCGAAGTGCAGGGTGTTGAGGTTGATCGCGGCGGGCGCTGTTTCGGCAGGTTCGGTGCGCGCGGGTTCAGTGCTCTTCATTTCAGAGAAAAGCCGCGCATGGATCGGTGCCTGCTTCGGCCGTTTCAGCACGCACTGAAAGCGGTTGCGACCGGCTGCTTGCAGGGAAAAAGGCAGGCCTTCGGGCTGGTTCAGCAGTTCCAGTAGCGAGACTTTGAACAGGCTGTCAACGCTGACCCGCGACAGGCTGATGCCCAGCAAGTTATCGGCACGGCGGTTGGCCGAGAGCACTTGTCCGGTTTCATCGAAGATCAACAACCCGGCCCATTGGCTGTCGAGGTTGTTCAACCCGGTATTGAACGTCAATTGAAAGTGCTGGCCATGGAACAGGTTGAGGATCAGCCGGTTCTCCACGGTCTGGCTCATCATCTTGACCATGCCAAGGGTGTGGGAGGGCGGCAGGTAGCTGTCACTGGACACGTCCAGCACCGCAATCACCTTGCGCTCGGCATCGAAAATCGGCGCGGCGGACCCTGTCATGAAACGGTTGGCTTTGAGAAAGTGCTCATCGTGCTCGATGTGCACGGCTTGCTCGCAGGTCAGCGCGGTGCCGATTGCATTGGTCCCGCTGCAACGCTCCATCCAGCTGGCGCCCGCGTTGAAACCGCGGGTCAGACTCGGCTCGATGAAGCGCTGAGTGCCCCATGAGGTCAGCACCTGGCCCTGGTTGTCAGCGAGCATGATCAGGCAATTGGAGTTGCTCAGAATGTTTTCGTAATACGGCAGGACTTCCTGATGCGTGGTCTGCACCAGTGAATGCTGGCGCTCGAGCAACTGCGCGATGTCCGCCGCCGGTAGCTGATCGAACGCCGGGGCACTCTGATGATTGAGGCCAAATGCGCGGCAACGGGACCAGGAGTCCTGGATGATTGCGTCGTGGGACAAAACGGGCGCAGGTGCGGCCATGACAGTCAGCCTCTGAGTAACACTTTTATTGTTGTTATAGGTATTCCCCTGTGGGAGCGAGCCTGCTCGCGATAGCGGTGGGTCAGTCAATAGTGATGTCGACTGCCTCACTCCTATCGCGAGCAGGCTCGCTCCCACAGGTTTCTCAATTGCGGCCTTGCTCAGGGAAGGCGAAAAACATCCGTAGAGTGTTGTTCACTATTGTTCATTGTCAACGGTTCGATTGTTCAGTTGTTCAAGCGTGATTGTTCATTTCTGTTCAGCAACGAAAGCAGGCTTGCCGCTGTTTCGAAGTTTTTCAAGGCGGATCAACGGCTTGCATTTTCTGGCATGAAACTCGCTCTGTGCCTGGGGTCGCTTGACTCCAAATAATAAAAAAGGCCGAGCCATGTCATTAACCCTGGAGCACGTCAGCCGTACCGTCGAGGGCCAGACCTGGATCGACGATGCGAACCTGAGTTTCGAACCCGGATCCTTCAACGTTTTGCTCGGGCGCACGCTGTCCGGCAAAACCAGTCTCATGCGCCTGATGGCCGGTCTGGACAAGCCCGACAGCGGCCGCATCCTGATGAATGGCGTCGACGTCACGCAGCGCCCGGTGCGTTTGCGCAACGTGTCGATGGTGTATCAGCAGTTCATCAATTACCCGACCATGACGGTGTTCGAGAACATCGCCTCGCCTTTGCGCCAGGGCGGCGTTTCCAACGAGCTGATCCAGAGCAAAGTGCTGGAAACCGCGAAGATGTTGCGCATCGAGAAATTCCTCCAGCGCCATCCCCTCGAACTGTCCGGCGGCCAGCAACAGCGCACGGCGATGGCCCGGGCGCTGGTCAAGGATGCCGAGCTGATCCTGTTCGATGAACCGCTGGTGAACCTGGACTACAAACTGCGCGAGGAGCTGCGCCAGGAAATGCGCGAGCTGTTCAAGGCTCGCCACACCATCGCTATTTATGCCACCACTGAACCCAACGAAGCACTGGCGCTGGGCGGCACCACGACCATTCTTCATGAAGGCCGGGTGATTCAGAGCGGCAAGTCTTCGCAGGTCTATCACCAGCCACAAACGGTGCTGGCGGCGGAGTTGTTCTCCGAGCCGCCGATCAACCTGATGCCGGGCCGTATCGCCGGCAACGAGGTCAGCTTCGCCAACTTCGTGCACTTCCCGTTGAATGTGGATTTGCGCCCGGTGGGCGAAGGCGAGTTCCGCTTTGGCGTGCGCCCCAGCCACATTTCGCTGGTGCCGAGCAACGACGATGACCTGGAACTCGCGGTGACCGTCGAGGTGGCCGAGATCAGCGGCTCCGAAACGTTCTTGCACGTACGCAACGAACATTTCCTGTTGGTGCTGCACTTGCCCGGCGTGCACGAGTACGACGTCGATGCGCCGATCCGCATCTACATCCCGACCCATAAACTGTTTGTCTTCGATGCGCAGGGACGGCTGGTCCAGGCGCCCGGTCGTCGTATCTCGAGGGTTGCCTGATGGCCGAAATACGATTGCAGAATCTCGCCCACAGCTACACCCGCACGCCGACTGGCCCCGAGGATTACGCGATTCGTGAGATGGACCACATCTGGGAGCAGGGTGGGGCCTACGCGTTGCTCGGTCCTTCGGGCTGCGGCAAATCGACGTTGCTCAATATCATTTCCGGGTTGCTCAGTCCGTCCCAGGGCCATGTCCTGTTCGACGGCAAAGCGGTCAATGATCTGACCCCGGAGAAGCGCAACATCGCCCAGGTTTTCCAGTTTCCGGTGGTCTACGACACCATGACGGTGTTCGACAACCTGGCCTTCCCGCTGCGTAACCAGGGCATGGCCGAGGCGAAAATTCACAGCAAGGTGCAGGAAATTGCCGAGGTCCTCGACCTGCAGGCGCTGCTTAGCAAGAAGGCGCGCAACCTCACCGCCGATGAAAAACAGAAAGTCTCCATGGGCCGCGGGCTGGTACGCGATGACGTCTCGGCGATCCTCTTCGATGAACCGCTGACGGTGATCGACCCGCACTTGAAGTGGAAGCTGCGGCGCAAGCTCAAGCAGATCCACGAGCAATTCAACATCACTATGGTCTACGTCACCCACGATCAGCTGGAGGCTTCGACGTTCGCTGACAAGATTGCGGTGATGTACGGCGGACAAATAGTGCAGTTCGGTACGCCGCGCGAATTGTTCGAGCGGCCAAGCCACACCTTTGTCGGCTACTTCATCGGCAGCCCCGGCATGAACCTGATTCAGGTGCAGCCACAAGCGGGCGGTGTCGGTTTTGCTTCGACGCATCTGCCGTTGTCGGACGCGCAACAACAACGCATCGCCGAGTCGCAATGGAAAACCCTGAAGGTCGGCATCCGTCCCGAATTCGTGCATGTGTGGGACGAACCGGTTGATGACGCGATGCAGGCACAAGTCGTACACGTCGAAGACCTCGGCACCTACAAGATCCTGACCCTGAGCCTCGACGGCGCGCCGCTGAAGGTGCGCATGGCCGAAGACAAGCCAGTGCCTGAAGGCACGGCTTACATCAGCTTTCCGGCGCAGTGGCTGATGGTCTATGCCGACGATTACTTGCTGGAGACGCAGCCATGAACAAGGTGCAAAACAACAAGGCCTGGTGGCTGGTCCTGCCGGTGTTCCTGCTGGTGGCGTTCAGCGCGGTGATCCCGATGATGACCGTGGTCAACTATTCGGTGCAGGACATCTTCGACCAGTCCAGCCGCTACTTCGTCGGCGCCGACTGGTACAAGCAGGTGCTGCTGGACCCAAGGCTGCACGAATCGCTGTTGCGCCAGTTCATCTATTCGGGCTGCGTACTGCTGATTGAAATCCCGCTGGGTATCGCCATCGCCCTGACCATGCCGACCAAGGGCCGCTGGTCTTCGCTGGTGCTGATTATCCTGGCGATTCCGCTGCTGATTCCATGGAACGTGGTCGGCACCATCTGGCAGATCTTCGGTCGGGCCGATATTGGCTTGCTGGGGTCGAGCCTCAACGCCATGGGCATCAGCTACAACTATGCGGCGAACACCATGGATGCCTGGGTCACGGTGCTGGTGATGGACGTCTGGCACTGGACCTCGCTGGTGGCGCTGTTGTGTTTCTCCGGGTTACGGGCCATTCCCGACGTGTATTACCAGGCGGCGCGGATCGATCGGGCGTCGGCCTGGGCCGTGTTCCGCCACATCCAGTTGCCCAAGCTCAAGAGCGTGCTGTTGATCGCGGTGATGCTGCGCTTCATGGACAGTTTCATGATCTACACCGAACCGTTCGTGCTCACCGGTGGCGGCCCGGGCAATGCCACCACCTTCCTGAGTCAGACACTGACCCAGATGGCTGTAGGGCAATTCGACCTGGGGCCGGCCGCCGCGTTCTCGCTGGTGTACTTCCTGATCATCCTGTTGGTGTCCTGGCTGTTCTACACCGCCATGACTCACTCTGACGCCAACCGCTGAGGTCTGCCATGAGCAAGCGAAAGCTAATCCCGTTGCTGATCTACATCCTGTTCCTGCTGGTGCCGATCTACTGGCTGCTGAACATGTCCTTCAAGAGCAATACCGAAATCCTTGGCGGTCTGACGCTGTTTCCGCAGGATTTCACCTTCGCCAACTACAAGGTGATCTTCACCGACCCGAGTTGGTACACCGGTTATCTCAACTCGCTGTACTACGTGAGCCTGAACACGGTGATCTCCCTGAGCGTGGCGCTGCCGGCGGCTTATGCGTTCTCGCGTTATCGCTTCCTGGGCGACAAGCACCTGTTTTTCTGGTTGTTGACCAATCGCATGGCACCGCCGGCGGTGTTTCTGCTGCCGTTCTTCCAGCTGTATTCCTCGATCGGCCTGTTTGACACGCACATCGCCGTGGCCTTGGCGCACTGCCTGTTCAACGTGCCGTTGGCGGTGTGGATCCTCGAGGGCTTCATGTCTGGCGTTCCGAAGGAGATCGACGAAACGGCCTACATCGATGGCTACAGTTTTCCCAAGTTCTTCATGAAGATTTTCGTCCCGCTGATCGGCTCCGGAATCGGCGTCACCGCGTTCTTCTGCTTCATGTTCTCCTGGGTCGAACTGCTGCTGGCACGGACGCTGACGTCGGTGAATGCCAAGCCGATCGCGGCGGTGATGACCCGAACGGTCTCGGCGTCCGGCATTGACTGGGGAGTACTGGCAGCGGCGGGGGTGTTGACCATCCTGCCGGGCATGCTGGTGATCTGGTTTGTTCGCAACCACGTGGCCAAGGGCTTTGCCCTGGGCCGGGTCTGAGGAACTGATGATGGAATGGATGAGTTGGACCGGCCCCACGGCGGCGTTTTTCGGCGTCATTGCCTTGATGCTGGTCGGCATGACGACTTGGGAATTACGGTCGCCGAGTGTCCCTCGGCGTGGTCTTTTGCCGATTGCCACGACCCGTGGCGACCGGCTGTTTATCGGTCTTCTCGGCAGCGCCTACCTGCATTTGCTGGTAATTGGCGTCACCGACTGGAGCATCTGGGTTGCGTTCGCGTTGTCCCTGGTGTGGCTGTTGGCTGTGATGCGGTGGGGCTAGTCGAATCGCTCGGCAATCGTGCTCCAAAACCTAAACAGGAGGTCTCTATGTTCGACAAAAACAATAAGCTGCGACATAGCATTTCATTGGCAGCCATGCTGGCACTCAGCGGTTTGAGCGCATCGGCCTGGGCCGATGCCTATGAAGAGGCGGCGAAGAAATGGATTGGCAGCGAGTTCAAACCGTCAACCCTGACGGCGGATCAACAGCTTGAAGAACTGAAGTGGTTCATCAAGGCCGCGGAGCCGTTTCGCGGGATGGACATCAAGGTCGTTTCCGAAACCCTGACCACGCACGAGTATGAGTCCAAGGTGTTGGCCAAGGCCTTCACCGAGATCACCGGGATCAAAGTCACCCACGATCTGCTGCAAGAAGGCGACGTGGTGGAGAAACTGCAGACCGTGATGCAGTCCGACAAGAGCATCTATGACGGTTGGGTCAACGACTCGGACCTGATCGGCACGCATTTCCGTTACGGCAAGACCGAAGCCATTACCGACCTGATGGCCAATGAAGGTAAAAACTTCACCTCGCCGACCCTGGACCTCAAGGACTTCATCGGCACCTCCTTCACCACTGCGCCCGACGGCAAGCTCTATCAATTGCCCGATCAACAGTTCGCCAACCTCTACTGGTTCCGCGCCGACTGGTTCGAACGGCCGGAGCTGAAAGCCAAGTTCAAGGATAAATACGGTTACGAGCTGGGCGTGCCGGTGAACTGGTCTGCCTATGAAGACATCGCCAAATTCTTCAGCGAAGACGTCAAGGAGATCGACGGCAAACGGATTTACGGCCACATGGACTACGGCAAGAAAGACCCGTCCCTGGGCTGGCGCTTCACCGATGCCTGGTTCTCCATGGCCGGCGGCGGTGACAAGGGCTTGCCCAACGGTTTGCCGGTGGACGAGTGGGGCATTCGTGTCGAAGACTGCCATCCGGTTGGCTCCAGCGTGACCCGCGGGGGCGATACCAACGGCCCGGCGGCGGTGTTTGCCACCACCAAATACGTCGACTGGATGAAGAAATACGCGCCACCGGAAGCGGCGGGCATGACCTTCTCCGAATCCGGCCCGGTGCCGTCCCAAGGCAACATCGCCCAGCAAATTTTTTGGTACACCGCGTTCACTGCGGACATGACCAAACCGGGTCTGCCGGTGGTGAATGCCGACGGCACGCCGAAATGGCGCATGGCACCATCGCCACGCGGACCGTATTGGGAAGAGGGCATGAAGCTTGGGTATCAGGACGTGGGTTCGTGGACGTTCATGAAGTCCACACCTGAGAAACAGAAACTGGCGGCCTGGCTGTACGCGCAGTTCGTGACTTCGAAAACCGTATCGTTGAAGAAAACCATCGTCGGCCTGACGCCCATCCGCGAGTCGGACATCAACTCGCAAGCGATGACTGACCTAGCGCCGAAACTCGGTGGGCTGGTGGAGTTCTACCGCAGCCCGGCCCGCGTGCAATGGACCCCGACCGGGACCAACGTGCCGGACTATCCGCGTCTGGCTCAACTGTGGTGGAGCCACATCGCCGAAGCCGCCAGCGGCGACAAAACCCCGCAACAGGCGCTGGATGGCCTGGCCAAGGATCAGGACGCGATCATGACGCGCCTGGAACGCTCGAAAGCGCAAGCCGTGTGCGCGCCGAAAATGAACGCCGAGCGCGATGCGCAGTACTGGTTCGATCAGCCGGGTGCACCGAAGCCGAAACTGGCGAACGAGAAACCGAAAGGCGAAACCGTGAGCTACAACGAACTGCTGAAGTCGTGGGCGGATGCACGCAAGTAAGAGGCTGTCATGTGAAACGCGAACGGCACCGAAAGGTGCCGTTTTGCTTTGTGCCTGTTCCGCCGCCATCGCGGGCAAGCCCGGCTCCCACAGGTATTGCGCCGTTACCGGTGACTTGCCCATCAACTTGCTGATCGGCGTGCCCAGTAAAAACCTGGGTCAGGTCATCGGAGAACTGAGACAGCTGCTGCACACCCTGCGGCCACATAACGGATATGTAATTTGCGCGCCACCTTCATGAAAGGTTCGGATTGTTACTTTGATCTCGTTAGTTAATTAAACGAGGAATCAAATATGAAACTTGCACAACTGAGTGCGTTTGCAGCAGCGTTGGTGATGTCTTCCGTTGTTTTGGCTGAAGGTGGTGGCGACCGAGCCTTTGAAAAAATGATGGCGGCCAATGACCGCTCGATGGAGGCGTTTGTCGCCAAAGAACAGGCGCGTGATCCCGTCGTGTTGGCTGAGAAGAAGGACGACAAGACCAAGGACTTGTAAGCGTGTCGAGCGACCCTTCCTTGTCGCTCATCTGCGAGATCTTTAATGCCTTCCATCAGTTCGGAAAAATGTCACGCACCATAGTGCGATCTCTTATCAGCGGATATGTTCACGTTTCAACGACTGGCGCACGGTTTTCAGAATCGCCAGCTCGAAGGCGTTGTGTCCGGCGTTGAGAAGCCGGCATCGTAGCGGCTGGTGCCGCCGAAGCCAGCGAACGCTGGCCATGCCGAAGGTATCGCTGATGCCTTGGATCACTTCAGTCTGGGCATAAAGCGAAGGCGCTTCGTCCGCGGTTGTGAAGAAGTACTGGTTTACGTGGTAATGCAACTCCAGGCGGACAGCGCGCACGGCTTCGTCGTCAACGAATGCTTCGAGTGCGCTCGGCTGCATCGATTGTCCGCTCAATTGCAATGTCGCCCTTAACCAGTGGAGGGCCGCCTGACGCTGCTGGATTGCGCAGCCATTGTTCAGGACCTGGTAGATCGCGCCGGCACTGACGGCGCATGCCCCATGGGCAATGGCCGACAGGCCGCCATTCAAGGTTTGATCGTAGGCACTTACGTTGGCTGCAAACGGCACGAATACTGAGACCAGTGTGGTTTTCAGAACGGCCTCTGGATAGCGTTGCTGGTATTGAATGGCCAGCCAGCTGCCCCACGAGACGCCGAGCATGCTGATCGTTTCGAACCCCAGATGCTGCCGCAGGGCTTCGATGTCTTCGATGCAAAGCCTTGTGTCGTTGTGTTCGAGTTCGCCATGGGGAGCGGAGCGCCCGCAGCCACGCTGATCGAACAGAATAATATCGAAACAGCGCTCATCGAAGAACGCCAGATGACGTCTGTCGCTGCTACCCCCCGGTCCGCCATGCAGGAAAAATATCGGTTCGCCACCTGGTGTGCCGTGTCGCTCCCAATAGAGTTGGTGACCGTCGCCAGTCGAGAAGTAGCCACTGTTCACCATTAGGCGGGTGTCCTCAGCCTGTAGAACTGAAACAATTCCGTGTGGCCGGGACGGGCCGCTACGCTGGATATCAGTTCAAGCTTGAGCATCTGAGCCATATAGGGCACGGCGATCAGCACCGGCGTATGGCCGAAAAGGAGAATCGTGCCTCCCGGTTTAACGGCGGCTGCCATATCGAGGAACGCTTGCTGCGCGTCCTTGCGCGTCATCACTTCGGCATTGAGGAAACGCAGGATCAGCACATCGCATTGAATACCTGTTGTCGCAATGTGGCTGGCATCGGCCAGGTAGAACCGGGCGGCTGAAGTGCCATGATGCTTTTTGGCATATTCGATCATCGACGCTGAGCGATCAGACCCCAGGCATTGGCGATCCGGGAGTTCGCCAGCGAGGTGCGCGATGAACTCGCCCGTCGAACACGCCGGGTCATGGATCACCGCGCCGGGAGATGACAGGGAATTGATCAGGCTCGTGCAATGCTGGCGAAAATGCAGTTCGTCAGCATCCAGCTGCGTGGCGAGCAACTCAGTATATTGCCAGTACTCGGGCGGGCAGACGCACTCTCGGCCGCTGTCATCCATGGCAGGAAACGGAAATCGCACTTCGCTGCCCGACTGTGTCAGTGCGTTATGGAACGCGGTTTCTTTCTCCTGTGCAGATACTGCCTGGAAATAGATCACGGCGCCTTGATTGCCCCAATGCCATTCCGCCAGCGGTCCGAGCAGCATCCAGGGTTGGAGCACGCTGCTGATGTGCCAGCCGACCGTCTCGCTGTGTTGCAGGACTTTGCGGCCGACCCATTCGTTGTCGCCGATACGCAGGAAAAACAAATGGTGCAGGCCCGAGCCGAAGGGTTCGATGAAGCTGTCGAGCTCGCCCGGCGATGCCTTGCGCCGGAGAAATGATCGAGCGAGGCGGTGTTCTCGATGAAGGGCAGGGGTCATGTTGCCACTCCCGGGTTCCTTTGCAGGCGCCGTCCTCGTGCCTGCGGTATCACCACATTGCCGCTGGACACCACAAAAAAACGCTCCAGCCCCGGAATGACGACGTTGACCAGCGTGGTCCCCAACGGCGTCTGATGCAGTTCGGTGACCCCCAGCGCACGCCCATGCTGGTGGAGATCTTCTGCCAGCCAATTGATTTGCTCGGCCAACGGTCGCTCATTGAAAGTTTCGGGTAATTCGACCGTGAATTGCTCGCACTGGGTAAGCAGTGGATACAGATCGAATTGTAGGCAGCGGAGCAGGCGAGGAAATTTGCTCAAATGCCGTTGCGCATTACTCAGGTAGTGTTGCAGTTCTGGCTCCGAGGCCCCGTGATGCAGTTGGACGAGTTCGGTCAGCGCCCGCCACGCGCCATGTCGGGCGCTGATCGAGGTACCGCTGCCGAACACGCGAGGATGGGGACCAGGTTCGGTTGTGAACGCCAGAAAGGTGCGTGGCAGGAATTCAGTGCTGATGTCGATCAGGATTATTTCCGCTCCGATCTCCGCTTCGGCGTCCGACCACAGTTGACCCAATTCTTCGTGATCTGCCACGCGCCCAACCCGGCGCAACACAGGCCGGTTCTCGTAGTAAAAATGCTCCAGCAGAAACAGCGAGACCGCATCACGCTCGATGCATTCATTTGCCGCATGCAAGACCGCTTCGTCGTAACTCGCGCCAATGGCAGTTCCACTGTTAGAGGCATATCGCCGTAATACGCCGTAGTTCGTAGTGTCTTGTTCCAGTGGCCGGCGTGAATAGTCGGGTGTGCATAGCGCGACGGGGTAAGAGAATGAAGTTTTTTTGAAAAAATCTGTATAAGTTCTACAGGCTGTCAAGGCATCGGCTTGGTCGATGAGAGTAGAAAGAACAGTGTCATCGATAAATAGTGATGAGTCGGAAAAGTAGTGCGGGGCGATGCAGTGAATATCGCAGGAGCTGAAGTGATCACTTAGGTAATGTTCCAGTGTTTCGTAAAGTGCGCCTACCTGGGCGTGATGGAGGTAACCTTTTCCCGCCGCTCTGGCGACGCCCTGTTGATTGCCAACACTAGCCGAGACATGCACCGCGACAATCTTTTGTCCGAGTGTGCGGGGTTCTGCGCGAATCCCCAGGGTTTCCAGTTCGGCGTGAATCCTCTTTTCAGCCTGAGCGAGGGTGAGTTCTCGTTCTGCACGTGTAAAGTTATCCATTGTTCCCTCCCTTGAAAAACGGGGGGCATTTGCCCCCCGCTTTCTTAAACGGCTTCCAGTTCTGCCTGTTCATCCTCGGTCAGTTGCAGTTGTTCAATTTGCTCTGCTGTGGGGGTGTCCTGTTGTTTCAGATCGATAACTTTATTTGCGTTCCAGCTGACAAGGTAACCCATAGGTAAACTCTCTTTATTGTTGGATAGTGGCGTGCTTAATCAAGCACGGAGCAACTGTATAAGTTGGAAGTTGGGCGGTCAAAAATGACGGGAAGTTACAGTGTCGTCGTTTTAGGTGTAAGGAAACACAAACACATTAATCCGCGATTGACGACTTTGTTTCGTAAACAGGGGCGGACGCCGAGTAAACACCGTATTCGCTGCAGCGATGGGGGAAATGGGATGTGGGAAAACTCAGAGAGTTGGGTAGCCGAATCGCAATGATGAGTTTGTTTTCGTTCTTTTACAGGTGGTGCGCGGAGATTTTTCCTACCGCGTTTGAAGTTTCTTCAGACGGCGATGCGTGTTTACCCCTCAAATTCAACCGGTAGAAGTCTTTGCTTTCTGCACAAATGAAAACGCCCCGAACACGTCGGGGCGTTTGCTTGAGACCACCTTCAGTGCTTTTTCAAGCGCTTGGCATTCCTTGAATAACCGCGACCCGTTGAGGGTCGCGGTTTCTTTAGTGTTCTAGATGTCTCAGTTTTTGCTGCTTTTTACGATAGAAAACATCATTCCTGTGTAACGAGTCGTCGTCGCTGAGTAATTGAGGTCGCCAACCTTGCGCTTGGTTGGTTCTTTAGAGTCGAAATTTTTGACAGACTCATGGAAAACGTCCATGACCATTTTTTTGTTCTGATCCACTGGGATGCCAGGGTTGAGTGCTTCAGTGATCGCAAGCAGAACAGCAAATATCTGAAGTGACTGCTCCTCATTCGGTGAAATGGCAAGCATCACCATGTCCACGTTGCCGTCATTTTTATCGATGGTTCCCATCATCGCCAGGTCCTCGCTGAAAGCATGCGAGAACGTGTCGGTGGCCCCACCCGTCTGAACTTCAAAGTCGGCAGTTTTGAATTCCTTGTTGTATCGACCTATAGCGTCGTTGAACGCGTTATGGAACTCATTGACAGTCAAACCCATGGAGTTTGCGGAACGGTTGGCGTTTGCTTCAACAGTTGCCACGGACTCAAAGCCTTGAGTTTTGGGGTTGAGGTAGTCAACAAGAGCAGAGGCAAGAAGCATGAAGCCCAACCCACCCATGAACAAGGTCCATCGTGTCGGGACCTTGCCGGTTTTTTTGCTCTTGAAAACAGTCGGCGCTATCAGCCCGACAACCGCCACCACCAAAGACAGCAATCCAAACAACGCCACCAGCCCTATTAGTACGACCACGATTCATTCCTTTTGATTTACAGCTTTTAAGTGATGCCATTCTAATGTCGCGCATCTGAAAAGCCACGGCGATGTATTCGTCCCGGCGCCTGGCCGGCAGCACGTCAAACGAACGGTGGCCACCGTTGCGCCCGTCACCGGTATCTAGCTTCAGGTCAATCATTGCAAATGGATCAACACTGACCCGGACAGTGCCTTAGGTAAAGTCGGATTCGAACGTGCTACGGCGTGGGTTTTATTGTTCGGCGGGCAAGGGCCTGCCGGCATGGTTGCCGGGTGACATCGTTACAAGCTGCGGATAACGCCAAGTTGATGCGGGAATTACAGATTTGTCAGATGTTGAACATGCCGACGCCATCGCGAGCAGGCTCGCTCCCACATTGGTCAGGATGGGGCTGATACATTCATGTGCGCAGATGTGGCTTCTAGCTTTCGTACGTATCTAGCTGGTTGTCTGACAGAGAGGTATCGATGTCATTTGGAAATACGAGTTTGCCCTTCATGGCACCGATCCGTTTAACACGCGTTTTTTTCAAGGTGATTTTGCCTCGGCGTTCTTTGGCTATCGCATCAAGGCCATCCATCAACTCTAAAAAAATAGTCCGCTTCATGGTTCTTGGATCTCCACTCGATAGGTGATCTTCAAAGTTAGCTTCAAATGCCTTCTGCGGAATGTCAGCCATTGCTCAACGCTTTGCAGGCAAATTCCTAAAAAGGAGAGGGCATTCAAGATAGAAAGATCGCAGCCTGCGGCAGCTCTTACAGAGCGCACACCATTCCAATGTAGGCGCCAGTCGCGGTTGGCGGCTTCGATTGACGTGTCGGAGCAATCCACAGCACTATCCAACCATGAATGCCCAATATCGAATGACCATAATGTGCTCCTCTATGACCGCTTCCGGCGGGCCATAAGGTCATACGTGCTCGGCATTTGACGTGTTACCCAAAGCCCCGCCAGAGATGGACGGGGCTTTTTCATGCCCTGTCCGTGCATGGCTCATGGAGAGAGAGATGTTCGAGATCAGAAGATCCACCCCAAGCGACGCCCAGGTTGCATTTGACATCCGTCGGTTAGCTATTCGACATCAATGCATCGGTGCCTACAGCGAACAGCAAATGCTCGACTGGACCAAAGGTTCGGCCGAAGACGGCTACGACACGCTGATGGACAAGCACTTCTATCTGGGCTGCGTTGAGTGCGAGCCCGTGGCGACCGGCATGCTCGATCTGGAGCACCGTGAAATCGGTGCAATCTTCATTCGCCCGGATTTCATGCAGCGCGGGCTGGGCAAGCGTGTTTTGTGTTTTCTTGAAGATCGGGCGCGGGATTTGGGGCTGACCGAGGTATGTCTTGATGCGACGTTGAATGCCGCTGATTTCTATAGGCGCTGCGGATACATCGGGGAGGGGAGTGCGATTTACCAGTCACCTTCAGGTCTGCAACTGGCCTGCGTGCCGATGGTGAAAATACTCTAATGGCCCAAAAACAAAAACGGCACCCGAAGGTGCCGTTTCTGTTTTCTACCGAGTATCGACTAAACGATCAACCCGCCAGGCCCGCCTGCTGAACCAGCACCAGCAATGGCTGCGGATACAGACCCAGGAAGAACGCCAGTGCGGCGATGGCCAGCAGCATCACGCCGCCTGCACGTTGTTCCCAATGCAGTTGCGCATCGTGGCGACGCAGGTTTGGCTCGATCAGGTACAGGGTGACCATGACGCGCAGGTAGTAGAAGACGCCGATGGCGCTGCCCAGTACCAGGGAGCCGACCAGCCACCATTGATGCGATTCGACACCGGTGGCGATGATGTAGAACTTGCCGATGAAGCCCGCGGTCAGCGGGATACCGGCCAGGGACAGCATCATCACGGTCAGTACGGCAGTCAGGTACGGACGGCGCCAGAACAGGCCGCGGTACTCGTACAGGGCATCGGCGTCACGACCGTTGTACGGCGAGGACATCAGCGTGATCACGCCGAACGCGCCGAGGCTGGTGATGACGTAGGTGACCAGGTACACGCCGATGGCTTCCACGGCCAGACCCTTGCTCGCCACCAGGGCGATCAGCAGGTAACCGAAGTGAGCGATGGACGAGTAACCCAGCAGACGCTTGAGGTTGCTTTGGGTCAGTGCCAGCAGGTTACCGAACAGGATCGACGCGATGGCGATGATGGTCAGTACGTCGCTCAGTACACCGCTGCTTGCCGCCGGGGAGATCTGGAACAGACGCACCATCACCGCGAACACCGCGACTTTGGAGGCGGTGGCCAGGAACGCCGCCACCGGAGCCGGAGCCCCTTCGTAAACGTCCGGGGTCCAGAGGTGGAACGGCACCAGCGACAGCTTGAATGCCAGACCGATCAGCATCATGCCCAGGCCCAGTTGCGCCAGCGAGCTTGGCAGGCCGGTGGCCGCGAGGGCCTGGCCGATGCCAACGAAGCTCAGGCTACCGGAGTCGGCATACAGCAGCGCCATACCGAACAGCAGGAACGCGGAACCGGCGGCCGACAGCACCATGTACTTGATACCGGCTTCCAGCGAACGCTTGTTGAAGAAGGCGTAGGCCACCAGACCGTAGACCGGTACCGAGAGCAGCTCCAGACCGACGAACAAACCGGCCAGGTGTTGCGCGCTGACCAATACCAGGCCGCCAGCGGCAGACATCAGGATCAGCAGGTAAAGTTCTTCACGGTTGCCCGGGTAACCCGAACCGCCATCGCCGAGGTAGGCGTGGGCGAGGGTGACACAGGCGAGGGTGGCGACCAGGATCAGCGCCATGTACAGGCAGGCGAAGGTGTCGATCTGCAGCAACGGAGTCACGGCCAGAGGCGCGACTTTCAGGGCTGGCAGGATCGACAGCAATGCCAGGTTCAGACCTGCCACGGAAATCAGGAAGGTCTGCGAGTGGTTGCGGCGCCAGGCGATTGCCAGCATCACCACGATGATCGTGGCGCTGGTGATCAACAACGGCGCAAGCGCGATAAAGTGTTGAGTCGTGAATTCCATAGCGCTCTTACCGGGCCGAAGCGAGTTGAGTGAAGGCGGAGCCAAGCCACTGCTGCACGCCATGCATCGTCGCGGCAGAAGTGTCGAGGAACGGCTGCGGGTACACGCCGATGTAAATCAGCAGCGCCGCCAGGCCAACCACCATGATCAGTTCGCGACCGTCCATGCCATGCAACACTGCGTCCGATTTGGACGGGCCGAAGTAGGCACGGTGGATCATGATCAGCGAGTAGACCGAACCGAACACCAGGCCCGACGTTGCGATAGCGGTGATCCACGGCGCAGCGGCGAAGGTGCCGATCAGGATCAGGAACTCACCGACGAAGTTACCGGTACCCGGCAAGCCCAGGGACGCAGCCGCGAAGAACAGGCTGATGGCGGGCAGGTAAGCGATCTTCGACCACAGGCCACCCATTTCACGCATGTCGCGGGTGTGAGTGCGCTCGTACAGCTGACCACTGAGGATAAAGAGTGCCGCCGCCGACAGACCGTGTGCCAGCATCTGCATTACCGCGCCCTGCAGCGCAAGTTGGCTGCCGGAGTAGATGCCGATCAGCACGAAGCCCATGTGGGAAACCGAGGAGTAGGCGATCAGACGCTTGATGTCGGTTTGCGCGAACGCCAGGAAAGCACCGTAGAAGATCCCGATCAGACCCAGGGTCATGGCGAACGGCGCGAACTCGGCCGAGGCATTCGGGAACAGCGGCAGGGCGAAACGCAACAGGCCGTAAGCCGCAGTCTTCAACAAGATACCGGCCAGGTCGACGGAACCTGCGGTCGGTGCCTGAGCGTGAGCGTCAGGCAGCCAGGAGTGGAACGGCACGACTGGCAGCTTCACCGCGAACGCGATGAAGAAGCCGAGCATCAGGATGTACTCGGTGGTGAGCGACATCTTGGTTTTCAACAGATCGGAGTAATTGAAGGTAATTACGCCGGTGGCGTTGAAGTTGACCAGCACCAGACCCAGGATCGCCACCAACATGATCAGGCCGGAAGCCTGGGTGAAGATGAAGAACTTGGTCGCCGCGTAGATCCGGGTTTTCTTGCCGTCCGAAGAGCTGTGACCCCAGAGCGCGATGAGGAAGTACATCGGCACCAGCATCATTTCCCAGAAGAAGAAGAACATGAACAGGTCGAGGGCGAGGAACACGCCGACGACACCGCCCAGGATCCACATCAGGTTCAGGTGGAAGAAGCCAACGTGACGCTGGATCTCTTTCCACGAGCAGAGCACCGAGAGGATACCCAGCAGACCGGTCAGCAGGATCATCAACAGCGACAGGCCGTCGAGGGCCAGGTGCACGCTGATGCCGAAGCGCTGGATCCAGATGTGCTTGAACTCAAGCGCCCAGACCGGATCGGCGCCAGGCGCCGGAGCAAATGAATAATTACCGTGGGCCCACAGCCAGAGGCCGAGCGCGAGTTCCAGGGTCATGGTCAACAGCGCAATCCAGCGGGGGAGGGTAGCGCCGAAGCGCTCACCCATCCAGCACAGCAGGCCGCCGATGAAGGGGATCAGGATTAGCCAAGGCAGAATCATGACGGGCTCAATTCCTTTCGCAAGTTCGCAAGGTTCATATTCAGACCGCTACCAGCACGATGGCGCCGATGACCAGCACGGAGCCGGCTGCCATCGATGCCGCGTACCAACGCAGTTGACCGGTTTCGGTACGGCTCAGGGCGGTGTGACCGCCTTTGGCCATACGCGGGATCAGACCGATGGTCTGGTCGAGCGGGTCTTTGCGCAGTGCGTGGCTGATCGCAAGGTATGGCTTGACGAACAGTTTGTCGTAGATCCAGTCGAAGCCCCAGGCAGCGAACCACCAGGCCGAAAGGAAGCGGCCGATGCCGCTGTTGGCGATTGCAGTGACGAAACGACGCTTGCCGAGGAACAGCAGCGCGGCCAGCAGGATACCGGACAGGGCAATGGCGCCCGAGGCGATTTCCAGACTGTGCTTGGCTTCGCCGCCGGCATGACCAACGCTTTCCGGCAGCACGCCGTGCAGCGGTGGAACGATCATGGCGCCGACGAAGGTCGACAGCACGATCAGCACCGACAGTGGCAGCCAGTGAGCGATGCCGTGACCGGCGTGCGCTTCGGTCTTCGCTTCACCGTGGAACGTGATGAAGATCAGGCGGAAGGTGTACAGCGACGTCATGAACGCGCCGACCAGACCTGCGTACAGCAGACCGTGGTTGCCGCTGGCAAACGCTTCCCAGAGGATTTCGTCCTTGGAGTAGAAGCCTGCGGTCACCAGTGGCAGGGCAGACAATGCCGCGCCGCCGACGATGAAGCTGGCGTAGGCCAGCGGCAGTTTCTTCCACAGGCCGCCCATCTTGAAGATGTTCTGCTCGTGGTGGCAGGCAACGATCACCGCACCGGAGGCAAGGAACAACAGTGCCTTGAAGAAGGCGTGGGTCATCAGGTGGAAAATCGCGCCATCCCATGCACCAACGCCCAGGGCCAGGAACATGTAGCCGATCTGGCTCATGGTCGAATAGGCGAGGATACGTTTGATGTCGGTCTGAACCAGTGCGGCAAAACCGGCCAGCACCAGGGTCACGCCACCGACAACGCCGACGAGGTGCAGGATGTCCGGCGCCAACGCAAACAGGCCGTGGGTACGGGCGATCAGGTAGACACCGGCGGTCACCATGGTTGCAGCGTGGATCAGTGCCGAAACCGGGGTAGGACCGGCCATCGCATCCGCCAACCAGGTTTGCAGTGGCAGTTGCGCGGATTTACCGACAGCGCCACCCAGCAGCATCAGGGTCGCCAGGACGATCCAGAAGTCACCGGACTGGAAGTGCTGAGGTGCCTTGACCAGCAGCTCCTGAATGTTCAGCGTGCCCAACTGTTGGAACAGGATGAACAGGCCGATGGCCATGAACACGTCGCCGATACGGGTGACGATAAAGGCTTTGAGTGCCGCGTTGCCGTTGTTGCGGTTGCTGTAGTAGAAACCGATCAACAGGTACGAGCACAGGCCCACGCCTTCCCAGCCGAAGTACAGGAACAACAGGTTATCGCCCAGCACCAGGAACAGCATGCTGGCGATAAACAGGTTGGTGTAGGCGAAGAAGCGCGAGTAACCGGCTTCACCGCGCATGTACCAGGACGCGAACAGGTGGATCAGGAAGCCGACGCCGACGACCACACCGAGCATGGTCACGGACAGGCCATCCAGGTACAGCGCGAAGTTAGGCGTGAAGCCTTCCACCGCCATCCACTGCCACAACACCTGGGTGTAGTGGCCGCCTTCCGGCGGGGCGACGTTGAATTGCCAGATCACGTAGGCCGCGACGATGGCAGACAGGCCGATGGAACCGACGCCAATCAGCGCCGACAGGTTTTCCGAAAAGCGACCGCGTGAGAACGCCAGCAGCAGAAAACCTATGAGAGGGAATACGAAAGTCAGATAGAGAAGATTCATCCGCGCATCTCGCTGGCAGCGTCGATATCGAGAGTGTGGAAGCGGCGATACAGCTGCAACAGAATCGCCAGGCCAATACTGGCCTCGGCGGCTGCCAGGCTGATCACCAGGATGAACATGATCTGTCCATCCGGCTGCGCCCAGCGGCTACCGGCAACGATGAACGCCAACGCGGAGGCATTCATCATGACCTCCAGGCTCATCAGCACGAAAAGAATGTTGCGCCGGACCATCAGGCCGACCAGACCGAGGCAGAACAGGATGCCGGCGACCGCCAGACCATGCTCCATAGGGATAGCAGGCATCGTCATTGCTCCTTGGCTTCGTTGCGGCCCAAGTGGAACGCCGTGACGGCTGCCGCAAGCAGCAACATCGAGGCGAGTTCGACCACCAGCAGATAAGGACCGAACAGGCTGATGCCCACGGCCTTCGCGTCGACGGTGGTGTGGCCGACGGCCTGACCGGTCTGGTGGCTGAACAGCACGTACAGCAACTCGGCCAACAGCAGGGCACCGAGAATCACCGGGCCGAGCCAGATGCCGGGCTTGAGCCAGACGCGTTCTTGCTGAACCGAGGCGGGCCCCAGGTTCAGCATCATCACCACAAACACGAACAGCACCATGATGGCGCCAGCGTAGGCGATCACTTCCAGCACACCGGCAAACGGTGCGCCGAGGGCGAAGAACGTCATCGCCACGGCAATCAGCGAAATGATCAGGTAGAGCAGGGCGTGCACAGGGTTGGTGTGGGTGACCACGCGAAGCGTGGAAACCACAGCGATACCCGATGCGAAATAGAAAGCGAATTCCATCTTTCTTCCTTAAGGCAGCAAGCTCTTCACGTTGATCGGTTCGGCTTCATTTTGCGCGGCGCCTTTTGGCTTACCGGCAATCGCCATACCTGCAACACGATAGAAGTTGTAATCAGGGTTTTTGCCGGGGCCGGAGATCAGCAGATCTTCTTTCTCGTAAACCAGGTCCTGACGTTTGAACTCGGCCATCTCGAAATCCGGTGTCAGCTGGATCGCGGTGGTCGGGCAGGCTTCCTCGCAGAGGCCGCAGAAAATGCAGCGCGAGAAGTTGATGCGGAAGAAGTCCGGGTACCAGCGACCGTCTTCGGTTTCGGCTTTCTGCAGCGAGATGCAACCGACCGGGCACGCCACGGCGCACAGGTTGCAGGCTACACAACGCTCTTCGCCATCAGGGTCGCGGGTCAGGACGATACGGCCACGGTAGCGCGGCGGCAGGTACACGGCTTCTTCCGGGTACTGCAGCGTGTCGCGCTTGCGGAAGGCGTGGCTGAAAATCATCACCAGGCTGCGAAGCTGGGTGAAGAAGCCATGCACGATGTCAAATATGTACTTCATGATTCTCTATCCTCACTGAGCCGCGACGGCGGGCGTGTTGAGCAACACGATCGCAGCGGTCACCAGCATGTTGACGAGGGTCAGCGGCAGGCAGAACTTCCAGCTGAAATCCATCACTTGGTCATACCGTGGGCGCGGAATCGAGGCGCGCAGCAGGATGAAGATCATGATGAAGAACGCGGTCTTGAGCGCGAACCAGATGAAAGGGATCTGCGGCAGAATGTCGAACGGACCGTGCCAGCCACCGAAGAACAAGGTCACCAGCAGCGCCGAAATCAACACGATGCCGATGTACTCGCCGACGAAGAACATGCCCCATTTCATGCCGGCGTATTCAATGTGGTAACCGTCGGCCAGTTCCTGTTCCGCTTCCGGCTGGTCGAATGGGTGACGGTGAGTCACGGCGACGCCAGCGATGAAGAAGGTCAGGAAACCGAAGATCTGCGGAATGATGAACCACAGGTGCTGCGCTTGATAATCAACGATGTCGCGCATGTTGAACGAGCCGACCTGGATCACGATGCCCATCAGCGACAGGCCCATGAACACTTCGTACGACACGGTCTGTGCCGAGGCCCGCAAGCTGCCCAGCAGGGCGAACTTGTTGTTACTCGACCAGCCGGCGAACAACACCGCGTAGACCGACAGGCCGGCCATGGCGAAGAAGAACAGGATGCCGATGTTCAGGTCCGCCACGCCCCAGGTCGGGGTGATCGGGATGATCGCGAAGGCAATCAGCAGGGCGCTCATGGCCACGACCGGTGCCAGGGTGAAGATCATCTTGTCGGCAAACGGCGGCGTCCAGTCTTCCTTGAAGAACATCTTGATCATGTCGGCCGCGATCTGGAACGCGCCGAACGGGCCGACGCGGTTCGGACCGTAACGGTCCTGCCAGAGGGCGAGCAAACGACGCTCGACCCAACTCAGCAGCGCGCCGCAGACCACCACGGCGAGCAGAATCACGATGGCCTGGATGACCGAGATGATCACTGCGATCACTTCAGGAGTGAACCAAGTCATTGCGCTGCCTCCTGCAGACCATCAACGGTTTTGCCAAAGATCGCGGGCGGAATGCCGGCGATACCGGCCGGCAATGCCACCAGGCCAGCACCCAGCTCTTCGTTGATGCGCAGCGGCAGACGCAAGGTCTGGCCAGCAACGTTCAAGCTGAGCATGGCGCCGTCATTGACACCCAGGCGGTCGGCTTCGGACTTGGCCAGCGACACGTAAGCGGCCGGAATGCGCTCTTGAACCGGTGCGGCTTTGGAAGAGTTTTCTTCGCTGCCGAACAGGTGGAAGAACGGCACGACCTGCCAGGTGCCCGGCGCCGGGTTGAACGCACGTGGAACAGCGGCGAACCAGTTCAGCGAATCACCGGTGCTTTCGATCAGGCGGGTGCCCGGATCGCCAGCGCGGATGTGACCACCGACTTCGTCCTGGAACTTGTTCCAGGCTTGCGGCGAGTTCCAGCCCGGAGACCAGGCGAATGGCACTTGCTGACGCGGTTCGACCGAGCCCGAGTAGCCTTCCATGGAGAACGAGAACGCAGTGTCGTTGTCCTGGGACGTACGCGGTTCGTGCACGCTGATGTCGGCGCGCATGGCGGTACGACCGGAGTAGCGCAGCGGTTCGCGCGCCAGTTTCAGGCCTTTGATACGGAATGCGGCGGACGGTGCGGCGTCGACGATGCGCGCCAGTTGCGGCGTGCTTGCAGCCACGGCTGCGGTGACGTGGTCCAGTTGGGTCCAGTCGATCGGCTGGTTCAACAGGGTCGCGCGCAGGGCATGCAGCCAGCGCCAGCCTTCGTGAACCAGGATGCTCGCATCGAGGTAAGTCGGGTCGAACACCTGGAAGAAGCGCTGGGCGCGGCCTTCCTGGCTGACCAGCGTACCGTCGCCTTCAGCGAAGCTGGCGGCTGGCAGAACCAGGTGCGCGCGATCGCTGGTGGCAGTCTTCTGATGGTCCGCGACGATCACCACTTTCGCGGCGTTCAGGGCGGCATCAACCTTGGCTTTGTCGGTGCGGGTGTACAGATCGTTTTCCAGCACGACGAGGGCGTCGGCACGGCCGTCGATCACCGCTTGCAGGGCGTCGTCGACCGAGTCACCACCGAGCATGGCCAGGCCGAGGCTGTTGGCCTCTGGCACGATCAGGCTGATGGAACCGTTCTTCTCACGTAGCTTCAAGGCTTTGGCAATGTTCGCGGCGGCTTCGATCAGTGCTTTGGAACCCAATGAGGTGCCGGCAATGATCAATGGACGCTTGGCCGCGAGCAGGGCGTCGGCGATGCGCTTGGCCAGTTCAAGGGCTTCAGCATCCAGGCCTTCGACGGCCGGTGCGCTGGCGTCCAGGGCGTGAGCCACGGCGAAACCGATGCGGGCCAGGTCGTCCGGTGCAGCGTGAACGCATTCTTCGGCGATGTCGTCGAGCTTGGTTTCAGCCAGGCTGGCGATGAACAGCGGGTTCAGCGCGTGCTGACCGATGTTCTTCACGGCGGCGTCGAGCCACGGCTGAACGCGCATGGCGTCGGCCATGTCTTCGGCTTTGCCCTTGACCGATTGACGCAGGGACAGGGCCATGCGCGCAGCGGTCTGGGTCAGGTCTTCGCCAAGAACGAAAATCGCGTCGTGGTCTTCGATGTCGCGCATGTTCGGGATCGGCAGCGGGCTGTCTTTAAGCACCTGCATGACCAGACGAATGCGCTCCAGCTCAGCGGCTTCGATGCCGGAGTAGAAGTGCTCGGCGCCAACCAGCTCACGCAACGCGTAGTTGCTTTCGAGGCTGGCACGCGGCGAACCGATACCGACGATGTTGCGACCGCGCAGCAGGTCAGCGGCTTTATCCAGCGCTTCGTCCAGGGTCAGCTTGGCGCCGTTGGCCAGCAATGGCTGACGCGGACGATCCTTGCGGTTGACGTAGCCATAGCCGAAACGGCCACGGTCGCACAGGAAGTACTGGTTGACCGAACCGTTGAAGCGGTTTTCGATACGACGCAGTTCACCGTAGCGTTCGCCCGGGGAGATGTTGCAACCGCTTGAGCAGCCATGACAGATGCTCGGCGAGAACTGCATGTCCCACTTGCGGTTGTAACGCTCGGAGTGAGTCTTGTCGGTGAACACACCGGTCGGGCAGACCTCGGTGAGGTTGCCGGAGAACTCGCTTTCCAGGGTGCCGTCTTCAACGCGACCGAAGTACACGTTGTCGTGGGCGCCGAACACACCGAGGTCGGTGCCGCCAGCGTAATCCTTATAGAAGCGCACGCAGCGGTAGCAAGCGATGCAGCGGTTCATTTCGTGGGAAATGAACGGGCCCAGTTGCTGGTTCTGGTGAGTGCGCTTGGTGAAGCGATAACGGCGCTCGTTGTGGCCGGTCATCACGGTCATGTCTTGCAGGTGGCAGTGACCGCCTTCTTCACAGACCGGGCAGTCGTGAGGGTGGTTGGTCATCAGCCATTCAACGACGCTGGCGCGAAACACTTTCGCTTCTTCGTCGTCGATGGAGATCCAGCTGCCGTCGGTCGCCGGCGTCATGCACGACATGACGATCCGACCACGCTTGTCGTTCTCGTCGGTGTACTGCTTGACCGCGCACTGGCGGCAAGCGCCAACGCTGCCAAGGGCTGGGTGCCAGCAGAAATAAGGGATATCGAGGCCTAGCGACAGACATGCCTGTAACAGGTTGTCTGCCCCATCGACTTCGAGCTCTTTGCCGTCTACGTGGATAGTGGCCATGGTTCAAAGTTCTTCGTTGGCCCGGTGTCAGCGGGCGTGGCTAATGGAATCTTGTTGTTCGCGTGAATCAAAACAGCCGCTTGCGGCGTCATCACACGAGAAGGCGAAGGGCACGGACCCTTCGCCTTTTTTAAGCGTTTACGCGCCGACTACAATCGGCCTTGCCAGAGGCGGGACGACGGCGCTGGTGGGCGCGATGCCGGCTTCGAACTCATGGCGGAAGTATTTGATTGCGCTGCCCAATGGCTCCACGGCGCCCGGTGCGTGAGCACAGAAGGTCTTGCCTGGGCCGAGGAAACCGACCAGACCCAGCAGGGTCTCGATGTCGCCGGCTTGCCCTTCACCGTTCTCGATCGCACGCAGCAGCTTGACGCTCCACGGCAGACCGTCACGGCAAGGGGTGCAGAAGCCGCAGGATTCACGGGAGAAGAACTCTTCCATGTTGCGCAGCAGGGAAACCATGTTGACGCTGTCGTCCACCGCCATGGCCAGGCCAGTACCCATACGGGTGCCCACTTTGGCGATGCCGCCGGCGTACATTTGTGCGTCGAGGTGTTCCGGCAACAGGAAACCGGTACCGGCGCCGCCTGGCTGCCAGCACTTGAGCGTGTAACCGTCGCGCATGCCGCCGGCGTAGTCTTCGAACAACTCGCGACCGGTGACGCCGAATGGCAATTCCCACAGGCCCGGGTTCTTGACCTTGCCGGAGAAGCCCATGAGCTTGGTGCCCATGTCTTCACTGCCCGGGCGCGCCAACGATTTGTACCAGTCCACGCCGTCGGCAATGATCGCCGGCACGTTGCACAGGGTTTCAACGTTGTTCACGCACGTCGGCTTGCCCCACACGCCAACGGCGGCAGGGAAGGGCGGCTTGGAACGCGGATTGGCGCGGCGGCCTTCGAGGGAGTTGATCAGTGCGGTTTCTTCACCGCAGATGTAACGCCCGGCGCCGGTGTGGACGAACAGCTCGAAATCGAACCCACTGCCCAAAATGTTTTTACCCAACAACCCCGCTGCCTTGGCTTCTTCCACAGCACGGTTGAGGTGCTTGGCGGCGGTGGTGTATTCGCCACGCAGGAAGATGTAGCCACGGTAGGTTTTCAGCGCGCGAGCACTGATCAGCATGCCTTCGATCAGCAGATGGGGCAGTTGCTCCATCAGCATGCGGTCTTTCCAGGTGTTCGGTTCCATCTCGTCCGCGTTGCACAGCAGGTAGCGGATGTTGATGGATTCGTCTTTGGGCATCAGGCCCCACTTAACGCCAGTGGGGAAGCCTGCGCCGCCGCGACCTTTCAAGCCCGAATCCTTCACGGTCTGGACGATGTCGTCCTGAGCCATGTCGGCGAAGGCCTTGCGGGCAGCGGCGTAACCGTTCTTGGCCTGGTACTCGTCGAGCCAGACGGCTTCGCCATCATCACGCAGACGCCAGGTGAGCGGGTGGGTCTCGGCCGAACGCTTGATGCGGTTGGCTGGACCGAAGGAAGTCAGGGTCATACGTAGCCCTCGAGCAATTTGGCAACGCCGGCAGGCTGCACATCACCGAAAGTGTCGTCGTCGATCATCAACGCCGGCGCCTTGTCACAGTTGCCGAGGCAGCAGACCGGCAGCAGGGTGAATCGACCGTCGGCAGTGGTCTGCCCCAGGCCGATGCCCAGATTGCTCTGGATTTCGCTGACAACCGATTCGTGGCCGCCGATGTAGCAAACCATGCTGTCGCAGACGCGAATGATGTGGCGACCGACTGGCTGACGGAAGATCTGGCTATAGAACGTCGCCACCCCTTCAACGTCGCTGGCCGGAATGCCGAGGATTTCGCCGATGGCGTAGAGCGCGCCGTCAGGCACCCAGCCACGTTCCTTCTGGACGATCTTCAGGGCTTCGATCGACGCCGCGCGCGGGTCTTCGTAGTGATGCAGCTCGTGCTCGATGGCCGAGCGCTCGGTTTCACTCAAGGTGAAACGGTCTGTCTGGATAAGCGTGCTATTCATGCTTAGCGGTCCACGTCGGCCATAACGAAATCGATACTACCCAGGTACGCAATCAAGTCCGCGACCATGCTGCCTTTGATCACCGAAGGGATCTGCTGCAGGTGCGGGAAGCTTGGCGTACGAATCCGGGTGCGGTAGCTCATGGTGCCGCCATCGCTCGTCAGGTAATAACTGTTGATGCCCTTGGTCGCTTCGATCATCTGGAAGGATTCGTTGGCCGGCATGACCGGGCCCCACGAAACTTGCAGGAAGTGCGTGATCAGGGTCTCGATGTGCTGCAGCGTGCGCTCTTTGGGCGGCGGCGTGGTCAGCGGGTGATCCGCCTTGTACGGGCCTTCCGGCATGTTGCGCATGCACTGCTCGATGATCTTGATGCTCTGGCGCATTTCTTCGACACGCACGATGCAACGGTCGTAGGCATCGCCATTGGCGGCCAGCGGCACTTCGAATTCGAAGTTCTCGTAACCGGAGTACGGGCGTGCTTTACGCAGGTCAAAGTCGCAACCGGTTGAACGCAGGCCTGCACCGGTGACGCCCCATTCGAAGGCTTCCTTGGTGTTGTAGGCGGCGACGCCGATGGTCCGGCCTTTGAGGATGCTGTTGTCCAGTGCGGCTTTCTGGTATTCGTCCAGACGCTTTGGCATCCACTCGACGAAGTCTTTCACCAGTTTTTCCCAGCCGCGTGGCAGGTCGTGGGCGACGCCACCGATGCGGTACCAGGCCGGGTGCAGACGGAAACCGGTAATGGCTTCGATCACCGTGTACGCCTTCTGGCGGTCGGTGAAGGTGAAGAACACCGGGGTCATGGCGCCGACGTCCTGGATGTATGTACCCAGGAACAGCAGGTGGCTGGTGATCCGGAAGAACTCGGCCATCATGATGCGGATGACGTCGACCTTCTCGGGCACCTTGATGCCGGCCAGCTTCTCGACCGAGAGCACGTACGGCAGGTTGTTCATCACGCCGCCGAGGTAGTCGATACGGTCGGTGTACGGAATGAAGCTGTGCCAGGACTGACGCTCGGCCATCTTCTCGGCACCACGGTGGTGGTAGCCAACGTCAGGCACGCAGTCGACGATCTCTTCACCGTCCAGCTGCAGGATGATGCGGAACGCACCGTGCGCCGAAGGGTGGTTGGGGCCGAGGTTGAGGAACATGTAGTCCTCGTTCGCGCCGGAACGTTTCATGCCCCAGTCTTCAGGCTTGAAGCGCGCGGCTTCTTCCTCAAGCTGTTGCTTGGCCAGGGTCAGGCTGAACGGATCGAACTCGGTGGCGCGAGCCGGGAAGTCCTTGCGCAGCGGGTGACCTTCCCAAGTCGGCGGCATCATGATGCGGGTCAGGTGCGGGTGGCCGGCAAAGTTGATGCCGTACATGTCCCACACTTCACGCTCGTACCAGTTGGCGTTTGGCCAGATACCGGTCACGGTCGGCACGCTAAGGTCGCTCTCGGACAAGGCGACCTTGATCATTACGTCACTATTACGCTCGATCGACATCAAGTGATAGAACACAGTGAAGTCGGCGCCGCTTGGCAGCCCTTGACGCTTGGTGCGCAGACGCTCGTCCACGCCGTGCAGGTCATAGAGCATGACGTACGGCTTGGGCAGGTTGCGCAGGAAGGTCAGGACTTCGACGAGTTTGGCCCGGGCAACCCAAAGCACCGGCATGCCGGTGCGGGTAGGCTGGGCGGTGAACGCCTCGGGGCCAAAACGGTTATTCAGTTCGACGACCACATCCTGGTCGTCTGCCTTATAAGGCGGGATGTACAGAGCACTGCCTGTAGTCATGGTTATTTATCGCTTTCGGTCAACGTAAAGAATGAAGCCAGTGTCTTGTTCTTTTAAAGAAGCAGATCTGGATCAGACTTCGTCGGGGCTGCGCAGGTTGGTGACTGCGATTCGCTGTTCGCGGCGCTTTTCCTTCTCGGAAGGCATCTCGGCGCGGTACACGCCTTGATCGCCGACGACCCAGGAAAGCGGACGACGCTCCTGTCCAATCGACTCTTGCAAGAGCATCAAGCCTTGCAGGAACGCTTCAGGACGGGGCGGGCAGCCAGGCACGTAGACGTCCACGGGCAGGAACTTGTCCACCCCTTGAACGACTGAGTAGATGTCGTACATGCCACCGGAGTTGGCGCACGAACCCATGGAGATAACCCATTTAGGTTCGAGCATTTGCTCGTAGAGACGCTGAATGATCGGCGCCATCTTGATGAAGCAGGTACCGGCGATAACCATGAAATCCGCCTGACGCGGCGATGCCCGGATAACCTCGGCGCCAAAGCGCGCGATGTCGTGGGGCGCCGTGAAGGCGGTGGTCATTTCCACGTAGCAGCACGAAAGACCGAAGTTATACGGCCACAGGGAGTTCTTGCGCCCCCAGTTGATCGTGCCGTTAAGCACGTCTTCGAGCTTGCCCATGAAGATGTTTTTGTGGACTTGATCTTCTAACGGATCGGAAACGGTTTCCCGTTCGCCAATCGGATACTGCTCGTTAGGAGCATCGGGGTCGATCCTGGTGAGATTGTATTGCATTGCCAAAGCCTCATTGTTTCAGCTTCGCCTGCCGCTTGCGACGAGCTTCCGGAGCCCAGTCAAGGGCGCCCACTCGGAACAGGTAGACAAGACCTGCCAACAGAATTGCTATGAAAACGAGAGCTTCGACGAATCCGGTCCAGCCGCTTTCGCGGACGGACACAGACCAGGCAAAGAGAAAGAGGGCTTCGATATCGAAGATCACGAAGAGCATCGCGACCAGATAGAATTTGGCTGAGAGCCGCAAGCGGGCGCCACCTGTAGGTAGCATGCCGGACTCGAACGGTTCGTTTTTGCTGCGACCCCAGGCTTTTGACCCGAGAAGGCTGGAGACGCCGAGCATGAAGGCGCAGAGGCCGACAACGCCCAGAAGGAAAATGGCAAAGCCCCAGTTGTGGGCCATGAGTCCTGTCGCTTCGGGCATGCTGGTAATCCTTAACAGAGAGCAAAGGTCTCTGAGCTTGATAAAGAAACAAAGCAGTGACGATATGTCGCAGCAATCAATCCCGCTGATTTTATGGCACAACACTCTGCAAGTAAAATTCCTATAGCGAAATTATTTATAGGAATAAGGACATAGCGCACCTCCAAAAGCCCGCGGCCCATGCGTTGCGGGCATTAGCCGGCATTTCATCAATATTGTTTTGTCGGAAATGTAACGAACATAGTTACCGCTAAATGATAATCAATATTGTTTGAGTCGGTTTTTAAACTGTTTAACGGGATGATGACCGGGAAGTTGTCTTATATGCGCATTACTGCAAGTAGCAGGCGGGGTCGTTTTACCGTGTTTCTCTGATGGGGAAACTGCTCTGGATCAATGATTTTCTCCCGGTTATCTGACCCATGTGGGAGCGAGCTTGCTCGCGATGGCGGCTGTCCAGTCGAAGCTGTACCGACTGACATTCCGCTATCGCGAGCAAGCTCGCTCCCACAGGACTTGGCGGTGTTGTTTAAATCTCAGGCAAAAAAACGCCCCGAACCAGTCGGGGCGTCAGATGTGCGGCGTTGCGGTTAGCTTTCTATTCGATCCGCAGCGGCCGTTTGCTCAGGCGAAGCAGATCAGTGGAACTGTTCTTCTTCGGTCGAACCGGTCAGTGCGGTTACCGAGGACGAGCCACCTTGAATCACGGTGGTCATGTCGTCGAAGTAGCCGGTGCCCACTTCCTGCTGGTGAGCCACGAAGGTGTAACCCTTGGCGGCGTCAGCGAACTCTTGCTCTTGCAGTTTCACGTAGGCAGTCATGTCGTTGCGGGCGTAGTCGTGCGCCAGGTTGAACATGCTGTGCCACATGTTGTGAATGCCGGCCAGGGTGATGAACTGGTGCTTGTAACCCATGGCGGACAGTTCGCGCTGGAACTTGGCGATGGTCGCGTCGTCCAGGTTTTTCTTCCAGTTGAAGGAAGGCGAGCAGTTGTACGACAGCAGTTGGTCCGGGTATTCCTTCTTGATCGCTTCAGCGAAGCGACGAGCCTCGTCCAGATCCGGCTTGGCGGTTTCGCACCAGATCAGGTCGGCGTACGGCGCGTAAGCCAGGCCGCGAGCGATCGCTTGGTCGAGACCGGCGCGCACTTTGTAGAAGCCTTCCTGGGTGCGTTCGCCAGTCACGAATGGCTGGTCGTACGGGTCGCAGTCCGACGTCAGCAGGTCAGCAGCGTTTGCGTCGGTACGGGCCAGGATGATGGTCGGCGTGCCGGCAACGTCAGCTGCCAAACGAGCAGCAGTCAGCTTCTGTACAGCTTCCTGGGTAGGAACCAGTACCTTGCCGCCCATGTGGCCGCATTTTTTCACGGAAGCCAGTTGGTCTTCGAAGTGAACGCCGGCGGCGCCTGCTTCGATCATGCTTTTCATCAGCTCGTAAGCGTTCAGAACGCCGCCGAAACCGGCTTCAGCGTCAGCCACGATTGGCGCGAAGTAGTCGATGTAGCCTTCGTCGCCCGGGTTCTTGCCGGCTTTCCACTGGATCTGGTCAGCACGACGGAACGAGTTGTTGATGCGCTTGACCACGGTTGGAACCGAATCCACCGGGTACAGCGACTGGTCCGGGTACATCGATTCTGCGGAGTTGTTGTCCGCAGCAACCTGCCAGCCCGACAGGTAGATCGCCTGGATACCGGCTTTAACTTGTTGTACAGCCTGGCCGCCGGTCAGGGCGCCCATGCAGTTGACGAAATCTTTCTCAGGACGGAAGGACGGCTTGGCGCCCTGGGTGACCAGGTTCCAGAGCTTCTCGGCGCCCATTCTTGCAAGGGTGTGCTCAGGTTGAACCGAGCCACGCAGGCGGACGACGTCAGCAGCGGAGTAAGCGCGTGTCACGCCTTTCCAGCGTGGGTTTTCAGCCCAATCTTTTTCGAGGGCTGCAATTTGCTGTTCGCGTGTCAGTGCCATGGAGATAAACCTCGTCGCATAGGTCTGGGGTGGAAAATTCCTGCTCCTGCCCACTACGCAAATCAGGCGTAAGGGGCTGCTCGCTGACCAGAAGCTTAGGTGGTCAAGTCGGATTCGGCGGGGATGGCGACGGGATGAACGATGGGCTCGAGGGGAAGTGAGCAGGTAAGGGCGAACTGGCGAGCGGATTCGGGCGTCGTGGGCCTTTATACGAACTTCAGTGTGGAGCCGGGTTACCTAATTACGCTTCCGTCCCTCGGGACAACTTCGTTCCAGTCGGCAACCTCGTCAAACACACCTTGTGGGCGGTACAGACACGAAACGGCTCGCGGGGTAGGTGCGAGCGACGCTTCGAAGGCCCTTGCCAGGGCCCCTGATTAGCGGGAGCGAGGCCATCATGCCTTTGCTTTTTTCGATCGTCAAACGTTTTGTAGTGCTTTTTTTGTGGCACTACATCTTTGGTCTAATACGACTAATCAGTCAGTTTTCGGTGGTTTAGTCCAAAGTATCGACTTTCACCCGCAGGGTCATGTCATCCCGGCCCTGAGTCGAGTAGCTGCGGCCCAGACCCTGTTTGTCAGCTTGAGTCTCGCGGTTCACGCCGGCCAAGGTAATCCATTCGCCGAGGCGCCCCGTGACAGTTGTGTCGGTGCTTTGCACATTCACTACATCGGGACGTTCCTGGCTCATGCGGTCACGGTTGGTGCTGATCGCCAGATGAACGATGTCGCCGGTGACGCTGGCGGTGACATAGAACCCCTGGGTGACGTTTCGGTATTCAGTCTGGCTGCGCAGGTCACCGTAGGAATCGGTCTGTGCGCTGGTCAGCGGTACGCTTTGGCCGACCTGTATCAACGCTGGAGTACCTTCGCTGGCCTGAATTTGCTGGATGCCGCCATCACGGCTGTCGGTGCTGCGATTGATGATGCGCGTCTGGCTCGGTTTCGCACCGTTGACTGAATATCCCTGGTTGCCCTGGAAGTTGTTTTCGTTAGTGTCGACGGTAATCAGCAAACGCTTGGCTGCAACATCGAGTTGGGAGATCAGGGCCTTAAGTTCGTCGATCTTGCGCTGATCAGCATTGACAATGAGCTGGTTGCCATAGGCGCTGACCTGGCCTTCCTTGCCTATGAAATTTTGTGCCATCGGCAGCATATCGTCACTCGTGCGGTAGTTCAGGGGCACGATCTCGGTAGCTGCCATGGCCGAAAAACTGCAGCTGAGCAGCAGCGTGGTGAGCAGGGTGCGTAGGGACATATCCGTTATCTCCGCCATCTTGAAGTGTTGATATTGCCAGTTTGTCGGCCTGGGGTGGGGCAAGTTGAATCGCAGACAGCAAAACGCCCCGGTATCCGAAGATGACGGGGCGTTTTGTGGTGTTCTTGACGCCGCTATCGCGAGCAAGCTCGCTCCCACAGGGGAATGCATTCCAATTGTGGGAGCGAGCTTGCTCGCGACTGCCGCGCCGCGGCGTCAGGCCGAGTGACGCACCATGTCCACGTGCGGAATCCCGGCTTCCAGGAACTCCTCGCTGACCATGCTGAAGCCCAGGCGCTCGTAGAACGCCGTGGCCTGCACTTGCGCGCTCAGCATTTGCTGCTTCAGTCCGCGCTTCTCGGCTTCACCGATCACCGCGTGCATCAGCGCATCGCCAACTTTCAAGCCGCGCCAGTCTTTGAGCACCGACACCCGGCCGACGTGACCGTCGGGCAACAAGCGTGCGGTGCCAATCGGAAAGTCGCCCTCATAGGCCAGGAAATGCACCGCTGTTGCGTCATCAGCATCCCATTCCAGTTCAGGTGGAACGGATTGCTCGGCGATGAACACCGTCTCACGAATGCGCCGGATCTCGGCGATATCCTTCTGCCAGTCTGCGACACGTACGTGAATTTTATTCATCGGCAAACCCCAGGCTTCCTTGCTTGATCAGTTCGCACAGCAGGCCGCGACCCTCTTCGTCGCTCAGCCACTCGCCGAGATTGTCGATGTGCAGGGCGTCGGCGGAGCAAATCAATTTCAACAGATCGCGCAGTTTGCCCGGCAGGTAGCGGCTCTGGCCGCTGGCGAACAACAGCAGGTCGTCGTCCACTTCCGACCATGCAAGACGCGCACTTGGGTTGCGGATCATTACGGCGCCTTGCTCGAGGCTGGCGAGCAGATCGTCTTCTTCGACTTCTTCCGGGCCAACCACCAGTTCCGGGTAGCGCGGCTCGGTCATGAACTGGCCGAACCAGGTCAGCAGCAGACGCTCGTCGCTCATGTGCTCGGCCAGCAGGGCCTTCAAGCGATCGAGGGCGTCGTGCTGGATCTGATGCGGGTCGACCGCTGGCAAGGCGTCGGCGTCGGTGTAGCGCTCTTCGTCAGACAGGAACTGGCTGAGGAAGTCAGTGAAGTGGGTCAGCACTTCAGCGGCGCTTGGTGCGCGGAAGCCAACCGAATACGTCAGGCAGTCGTCGACGGCCACGCCGCAATGGGCCAGGCGTGGCGGCAGGTAAAGCATGTCGCCCGGCTCCAGCACCCATTCATCGGTGGCTTCGAAATCAGCCAGGATGCGCAGGTCGGCATGTTTCAGCATCGGGCTCTCGGCATCGCACATCTGGCCGATTTTCCAATTGCGCTTGCCGTGGCCTTGCAGCAGGAACACGTCGTAGTTGTCGAAGTGCGGACCAACGCTGCCGCCTGGGGCGGCGAAGCTGATCATCACGTCGTCGATGCGCCAGCTCGGCAGGAAACGGAAGCTCTCCAGCAGTTCGGCGACTTCCGGTACGAACTGGTCAACGGCTTGAACCAGCAGGGTCCAGTCGCGTTCCGGCAGCTTGCTGAATTCGTCTTCGGCGAAGGGGCCGCGACGCAACTCCCAAGGACGCTCGCCGTTTTCGATGATCAGGCGCGACTCAACTTCTTCTTCCAGCGCCAGGCCGGCCAGTTCGTCGGCATCGATCGGGCTTTCGAATTCAGGAATCGCCTGGCGGATCAGCAGCGGTTTCTTCTGCCAGTAGTCGCGCATGAATTCGCGCGCCGTGATGCCACCCAGAAGTTGAAGAGGAATGTCAGGATTCATGTGTAACCTATTGAAAAAAAGCACTTTTCAGACGGGAATAAAAACGCCCGGCGCTGCCGGGCGTCTCAAACGGGTACAGCGGTCGATCAGATGCGTCTGGCTTGCTCTACAGCGTTACCGATGTAGTTCGCCGGGGTGAGCAATTTGAGCTCGGCCTTGGCGGCGGCTGGCATGTCCAGGCCGTCGATGAAAGTTTGCAGCGCTTCAGGGCTGATGCCCTTGCCACGGGTCAACTCTTTCAGTTTTTCGTACGGGTTTTCGATGTTGTAGCGGCGCATCACGGTCTGGATCGGCTCGGCCAACACTTCCCAGCAAGCGTCCAGGTCAGCAGCGATCTTCTGGGCGTTGAGCTCCAGTTTGCTGATGCCTTTGAGGCTGGCTTCGTACGCGATCACGCTGTGGGCGAAGCCGACACCGAGGTTACGCAGTACGGTGGAGTCGGTCAGGTCGCGCTGCCAGCGGGAGATTGGCAGTTTGCTCGCCAGGTGCTGGAACAGTGCGTTGGCGATGCCCAGGTTGCCTTCGGAGTTTTCGAAGTCGATCGGGTTGACCTTGTGCGGCATGGTCGAGGAACCGATTTCGCCAGCGATGGTGCGCTGTTTGAAATAACCCAGGGAAATGTAGCCCCAGATGTCGCGGTCGAAGTCGATCAGAATGGTGTTGAAGCGAGCGATCGCGTCGAACAGCTCGGCGATGTAGTCGTGCGGTTCGATCTGCGTGGTGTACGGGTTGAAGCCCAGACCCAGTTCGTCTTCGATGAAGGCGCGAGCGTTTTCTTCCCAGTCGATCTCAGGGTAGGCCGACAGGTGAGCGTTGTAGTTGCCGACAGCGCCGTTGATCTTGCCCAGCAGCGGAACGGCGGCGACCTGAGCGATTTGACGCTCCAGACGGTAAACCACGTTCGCCAGCTCTTTGCCCAAGGTGGTCGGCGATGCCGGTTGACCGTGGGTGCGCGACAGCATCGGCACGTCGGCGAAGCGGATGGCCAGTTCGCGGATGGCGTCGCAGGTCTGGCGCATCAGCGGCAGCATCACGTCATCACGGCCTTCGCGCAGCATCAGGGCGTGGGACAGGTTGTTGATGTCCTCGCTGGTGCAGGCAAAGTGGATGAATTCGCTGACCTTGGCCAGTTCCGGCAGCTTGGCCGCTTGCTCTTTGAGCAGGTACTCGATGGCTTTGACGTCGTGGTTGGTGGTGCGCTCGATCTCTTTGACACGCTCGGCGTGCTCCAGAGCGAAGTTGTCCGCCAGGGTGTTCAGCACAGCGTTGGCTTCGGCGGAGAACGCCGGCACTTCGCTGATGCCTGGGTGAGCGGCCAGGCGCTGGAGCCAGCGCACTTCAACCAGGACGCGAGCACGGATCAGACCGTATTCGCTGAAAATTGGGCGCAGGGCCTGGGTTTTGCCGGCGTAGCGGCCGTCAACAGGGGAAACCGCAGTGAGCGAAGAAAGCTGCATGGGGTGTTCTCGGACAGTCGGGCAACGAAATGGGGCGCGTATCATACATGAAAAAATCCGCCGGTCCGTTGCCAACTGACCGGCGTATTACGCGTTACAGATTTGAAGCCGTGTTGCGGGCGCGGTTCAGCTGCTGCGCATCAGCGGGTAAAGCTCTTTGAGTAACTTGCGACGGCTGATCACCAACTGCCAGCGATGACCGCCCAACTGCCGCCACAGGCGCGCCGAACGAATACCTGCCAGCAAGAGGGCGCGGATTTTCGAGGCGTTGCTGGGTTGCTGCAGGTTGCGCATGTCGCCGTGGACCTGAATCCGTTGGCGCAGGGTGCTCAGCGTGTCTTGGTACAGCGCGCCGCAGGCGGCGATCACATTTTCGTGCGCCGGGCCGAAGTGCTCGACCTGGGATTGAATCTGCGGCAGGCGCTTGCCGATCGCGTCGAGCATGTCGCCACGCTTGGCCAGTTGGCGCTCAAGGCCGAGCATGGCCAAGGCATAGCGCAACGGCTCGCGCTGCAGGGTGCTCGGGTCGCGTTCCAGCGCGCCGATCAAGGCGCGGTAGCCTTCACGCAGGTTGATGTCGTCGCCGCCGTACACCTCGAGAGTGTCCTTTGGGTCACGAATCAGCAGGCTGCCGAGCATGCAGGTCAGGCCGGCTTCGCTGGTCTGGCCGGTCTTGGCAATCTTGTCGACGAGGACGGCGGCGAGAAACACGCCGCCCAGCGCCGTCAGTTGCTCCTGAGTGGGGCTCATGCCTTGCTGCTCCAGGGTTCTGCGATTTCAATCACGCCACCGCCGAGGCAGATTTCACCGTCATAGAACACCACCGACTGGCCCGGGGTGACCGCGCGTTGCGGGTCATCGAAGGTTGCGCGGTAACCGGTGGCGGTCTTTTCCAGCGTGCAAGGTTGATCGCTCTGGCGATAACGGACCTTGGCGGTGAGCTTGCGCGGTTCGCTCAGATCAATCGGGTTGACCCAGTAGATGTCTGAGGCGAGCAGGGCGCGGGAGAACAGGTAAGGGTGATCATTGCCCTGGCCAACGATCAGCTCGTTGTGTTCCAGGTCCTTGATCAGCACGTACCAAGGCTCGTCACCGGCGTCCTTCAAGCCGCCGATGCCCAGGCCCTGGCGCTGGCCGATGGTGTGATACATCAAGCCGTGGTGGCGGCCGATGACTTCACCTTCGGTGGTCTTGATCTCGCCTGGCTGGGCCGGCAGGTATTGCTTGAGGAAGTCGCTGAAGCGGCGTTCGCCGATAAAGCAGATCCCGGTGGAGTCCTTTTTCTTCGCGGTTGCCAGTTCGTGTTTCTCGGCAATTGCGCGCACTTCGGGCTTTTCCAGTTCGCCGACCGGGAACAGGGTCTTGGCGATCTGTTCACCGCCGACAGCGTGCAGGAAGTAACTCTGGTCCTTGTTCGGGTCCAGGCCCTTGAGCAGTTCGGTGCGGCCATCGATGTCACGGCGGCGCACGTAGTGGCCGGTGGCGATCAGGTCGGCGCCGAGCACCATGGCGTAGTCGAGGAACGCCTTGAACTTGATCTCGCGGTTACACAGGATGTCCGGGTTTGGCGTGCGCCCGGCCTTGTATTCGGCCAGGAAGTGTTCGAACACGTTGTCCCAGTACTCGGCGGCGAAGTTGGCGGTGTGCAGCTTGATGCCAATCTTGTCGCACACGGCCTGGGCGTCCGCCAGGTCATCCATGGCGGTGCAGTATTCCGTTCCATCGTCTTCTTCCCAGTTCTTCATGAACAGGCCTTCCACCTCATAGCCCTGCTCGATCAGCAGGAGAGCGGAAACGGAAGAGTCCACGCCGCCGGACATGCCGACAATGACGCGCTTCTTTTGTGTGTCAGAAGGGGCTGGATCACGCATAGGGATTCAATGAGTGTCTTGAAAAAGGACGCGATTCTAGCAGGCCGAAGCCCGCAAGGCTAAAGAGAAGGGCGGATCAGTTCGAGACCGAAGTGTTTACCGTCCAGATAATCATCGATACAGCGGATGATCAGCTCACTGCGCCAGTTTGCGCGCTGTGCCATCAGTTCGTCACGCGTCAGCCACTTTGCGCCGACGATACCGTCGTCCAGTTGATAGTCGGGGTGGTGTTTGAGCGGTTTTGCGGTGAAGCAGACGCGCTGGTAGGTCACGCCGTTGCTTGGCGCGGTGTAGAGGTAAATGCCCACCACGCCGGTCGGCTCCACGTCCCAGCCGGTTTCTTCAAGGGTTTCACGCACGGCGGCGTCGATCAGGGTTTCGTCCGGGTCGAGGTGGCCGGCGGGTTGGTTGAGCACCGTTCGTCCGTGCTTGAGTTCTTCGACCATCAGGAAGCGGCCGTTGTCTTCGACGATGGTGGCGACAGTGATGTGGGGTTTCCAGTCCATAAAGCTTCCTCAATTTTCTATGTTGGAACAAAGATCATGTGGGAGCGAGCTTGCTCGCGATAGCGGTGGGTCAGTCAATATCAGCGTTGAATGATAAACCGCTATCGCGAGCAAGCTCGCTCCCACATTTGTCCGGTGTTCACATTGAACTGTGCGGCAGAAACAGAAACCCCGGCACTGGGCCGGGGCTTCTTTGCATCCTTACAACCTTAAACCAGCGCAGCGATCGCGGCGTTGAAGGTGTTGCTCGGGCGCATGGCCTTGCTGATCAGCTCGGCATTGGCGTGGTAGTAACCGCCGATGTCCACTGGCTTGCCCTGAACAGCGTTGAGCTCGGCAACGATGGTCGCCTCGTTCTCGGCCAGGGTCTTGGCCAGTTGGCTGAACTGTGCTTGCAGTGCAGCGTCCTCAGTCTGGGCTGCCAGGGCTTGAGCCCAGTACAGCGCCAGGTAGAAGTGGCTGCCGCGGTTGTCGATGTTGCCGACTTTGCGCGATGGCGACTTGTTGTTGTCCAGGAACTGGCCAGTGGCCTGATCCAGGGTCTTGGCCAGCACCAGCGCTTTAGGGTTGTTGTAAGTAACACCCAGGTGCTCGAGGGAAGCGGCCAGGGCCAGGAACTCGCCCAGGGAATCCCAGCGCAGGAAGTTTTCTTCCAGCAGTTGCTGAACGTGCTTCGGTGCCGAACCGCCAGCGCCGGTTTCGAACAGGCCGCCGCCATTCATCAGCGGCACGATCGACAGCATCTTGGCGCTGGTGCCCAGTTCCATGATCGGGAACAGGTCGGTCAGGTAGTCGCGCAGTACGTTGCCGGTCACCGAGATGGTGTCCTTGCCTTCGCGGGTGCGGCCCAAAGTGAAGGCCATCGCGTCGACAGGCGACATGATGCGGATGTCCAGGCCGGAAGTGTCGTGATCCTTCAGGTAAGCCTGAACTTTCTCGATCACCACGCCGTCGTGGGCGCGCATCGGGTCCAGCCAGAAAATAGCCGGGGTAGCGCTTGCGCGAGCACGGTTGACGGCCAGTTTGACCCAGTCCTGGATCGGCGCGTCTTTGGTCTGGCACATGCGGAAGATGTCGCCGGCTTCAACCGACTGTTCCAGCAGTGTGCGGCCAGCGCTGTCGGAAACCCGAACCACGCCGTTGCTCTTGATCTGGAAAGTCTTGTCGTGCGAGCCGTACTCTTCGGCTTTTTTCGCCATCAGGCCAACGTTTGGCACGCTGCCCATGGTGGTTGGATCGAAAGCGCCGTGCAGCTTGCAGTCTTCGATCACCGCCTGGTAGATGGTGGCGTAGCAGCGATCCGGGATCACGGCCTTGGTGTCGTGCAGTTGACCGTCGGTGCCCCACATCTTGCCGGAGTCACGGATCATCGCTGGCATCGAGGCGTCGACGATGACGTCGCTCGGCACGTGCAGGTTGGTGATGCCTTTGTCGGAGTTGACCATGGCCAACGACGGACGAACGGCGTAGACCGCCTGGATGTCCGCTTCGATCTGCGCTTGTTGCTCGGCCGGCAAAGCCTTGATGCGAGCGTACAGGTCGCCGATGCCGTTGTTCAGGTTGAAGCCGATCTGAGCCAGCACATCAGCGTGCTTGGCCAGTGCGTCTTTATAGAACTCGGCAACGATCTGGCCGAACATGATCGGGTCGGAGACCTTCATCATGGTGGCTTTCAAGTGAACCGACAGCAGCACGCCTTTTTGCTTGGCGTCTTCGATCTCGGCGGCAATGAAGCTGCGCAGTGCGTTTTTGCTCATGACGGCGCAATCGAGGATCTCACCGGCTTGCACGGTGGTTTTTTCTTTCAGGACGGTGGTGGTGCCGTCTTGAGCGATCAGTTCGATTTTGACCGCGTCAGCGGCGTCGATCAGGGCGGCTTTTTCGCTGCCGTAGAAATCGCCGGTGCTCATGTGCGCGACGTGGGACTTGGAGTCTTTGGCCCAGGCGCCCATTTTGTGCGGGTGCTTGCGTGCGTAGTTCTTGACCGACAGTGGCGCACGACGGTCGGAGTTGCCTTCGCGCAGAACCGGGTTTACGGCGCTGCCCTTGATCTTGTCGTAACGGGATTTGGCGAGCTTGTCGGCGTCGCTGGTCACGGTTTCCGGGTAATCCGGCAGTGCGAAGCCCTGGGCTTGCAGCTCTTTGATCGCGGCTTGCAGCTGCGGAACCGAGGCACTGATGTTCGGCAGCTTGATGATGTTGGCTTCAGGCGTAACGGCCAGGTCGCCCAGTTCGGCGAGGTGGTCGGCTACGGCTTTGTCACCCAATTGCTCGGGGAAGCTGGCCAGGATGCGCCCTGCAAGAGAGATATCGCGGGTTTCAACGGCGATATCAGCCGAGGCGGTGAACGCCTCTACGATAGGCAACAGTGAATAGGTGGCGAGGGCGGGAGCTTCGTCGGTGAAGGTATAGATGATCTTCGAGCGGGTGGGCATATTCGGATTAACTCTCTCTTCTTTGCTAAAGCGTGCGCAGAAACTCGAGGGGCGCCGGGTAAAGCGCGTTCGTTCAAAGTCATCCATGAGCCGAATGTCGAGGTTTCTTTGCGGTGATGTTGGGTGCATCGGTCGAGCGTCAAGCGGGTGGGTTGCGGTAACAACCCTGCTTTTTCTGGCCCCAAGCCTCGGCTACTTGTTCAGTTGCAGGAGAGGTCGGCCGTTGTGACTCTGTGGTCAGCGGGCGGCATTATACATAGGTAGCTGGCAATCTGCCGATGGTTCATACGTAACGATGCACGTCCATTGGTCTAAAGGTCGCAGGGACCCGTGGGGCGTAGAGTCTTGCACCGTGCTTGAGTTTGGCGCTTTTCCCTTTGCTTTCAGGCTTGTACGTCGCGAACTGCGTAGCTTTGCGGCAGATGGTTGGAACATAGGGTTTGCGTGCCGATTTAACTGGGGTACGCTCGAACGAAGCCAGATGTTCAATCCAAACAATGGAGTTCAGCATGGGATACAAGAAGATTCAGGTTCCAGCAGTCGGCGACAAAATCACCGTCAACGCGGACCATTCTCTCAATGTTCCTAACAACCCGATCATCCCCTTCATCGAAGGCGATGGTATTGGCGTTGATATCAGCCCGGTCATGATCAAGGTTGTCGATGCTGCTGTTAAGAAGGCTTACGGCGGCGAGCGCAAAATTTCCTGGATGGAAGTCTATGCCGGGGAGAAAGCGACTCAGGTTTACGATCAGGACACTTGGCTGCCTCAGGAAACCCTGGACGCGGTCAAGGATTACGTGGTTTCCATCAAGGGCCCTCTGACCACCCCGGTCGGTGGCGGCATCCGTTCGCTGAACGTGGCCCTGCGTCAGCAGCTCGACCTGTATGTCTGCCTGCGTCCGGTACGCTGGTTCGAAGGCGTGCCGAGCCCGGTCAAGAAGCCAGGCGATGTCGACATGACGATCTTCCGCGAGAACTCGGAAGACATCTACGCCGGTATCGAGTGGAAAGCCGGCTCGCCGGAAGCGACCAAGGTCATCAAGTTTTTGAAAGATGAAATGGGCGTCACCAAGATCCGTTTCGACGAAAACTGCGGTATCGGCATCAAGCCGGTTTCCCTGCAAGGCACCAAGCGTCTGGCGCGCAAGGCTCTGCAATATGTGGTCGACAACGACCGCGATTCGCTGACCATCGTGCACAAAGGCAACATCATGAAGTTCACCGAAGGTGCCTTCAAGGAATGGGCCTACGAAGTGGCGGCTGAAGAGTTCGGCGCGACCCTGCTCGATGGCGGTCCGTGGATGCAGTTCAAGAACCCGAAAACCGGCAAGAACGTTATCGTCAAGGACGCCATCGCCGACGCCATGCTCCAGCAGATCCTGCTGCGCCCGGCCGAGTACGATGTGATCGCGACCCTGAACCTCAACGGCGACTACCTCTCCGACGCCCTGGCGGCCGAAGTGGGCGGTATCGGTATCGCGCCGGGTGCCAACCTGTCCGACACCATTGCGATGTTCGAAGCGACCCACGGTACTGCGCCGAAATACGCCGGCAAGGACCAGGTCAACCCGGGCTCGCTGATCCTGTCCGCAGAGATGATGCTGCGTCACATGGGCTGGACCGAAGCAGCTGATCTGATCATCAAGGGCACCAACGGCGCAATTTCCGCCAAGACCGTGACCTATGACTTCCATCGTTTGATGGAAGGCGCGAAGCTGCTGTCTTCGTCCGCGTTCGGTGATGCGTTGATTTCGCACATGTAAGCCGCATATGTAAGCGAATCAGCATTAAAAAAACCGCCTTCGGGCGGTTTTTTCATGACTGGATGATCTGTTGCGTCAGCTCGACACCGATTCCTGTTTGACGGAAGGTATCGTTTGTTCGATGGCAGGGATCGCCGCCGTGATGTTCACGGCATGCAAGCCCTTGGGCCCCTGGATGATCTTGAAGTTTACGGCTTGCCCGGCCTTGAGGGTTTTGTAGCCTTCCATCTCAATGGCCGAATAGTGGGCAAAGAAATCGATTTCCTTGCCGTCCTCATCGTGTCCTTCTCTGGCGTCGGTGTTAATGAAACCGAATCCCTTTGCATTGTTGAACCACTTCACCTTACCGACTGGCATACCCATATCCCTCTGCAACAGACTCCATCACTGGAGTATCATCCAGTACATCCGCAGTCAGTCTCTATAATTAAGATTGACTCCGCGGACCTTTTTTACCCACTGTGGGCTCTATTGGTTGTAACACCGATTTCCCGATAGTCAAGGTGACCAGGCAGTCGGAGTTGAAATCGACGTTGGCCGCCCCCACCACTGTATTTGAACAACTGACGAACCTTTCTTTCCATGCATGCAATCAGCCAGATTCGACTAACATTCAATCAGGATCGCCCGGCTCTCCAAAAAGAACACCCGGGAGCTCAAGACGACGATTCCGCAGGCATTGCTGTTCAGGAGGCAAAGCCTGCACTACAGGCGCCGCCGATGTACAAGGTGGTTTTGTTCAATGATGACTACACACCGATGGATTTCGTCGTCGAAGTGCTCGAGGTGTTTTTTAACCTGAATCGGGAGCTGGCGACCAAGGTCATGCTGGCCGTCCACACAGAAGGACGGGCAGTATGTGGAGTGTTTACCCGCGACATCGCCGAGACTAAGGCCATGCAGGTCAACCAGTACGCCAGGGAAAGCCAGCATCCGCTACTCTGTGAAATCGAGAAGGACGGTTAATCGCCGACCACTTGGGTATGAGGTGAAGCTATGTTAAACCGCGAGCTCGAAGTCACCCTCAATTTAGCCTTCAAGGAGGCTCGATCGAAGCGTCATGAATTCATGACCGTCGAACACCTCCTGCTGGCCCTATTGGATAATGAGGCTGCCGCCACCGTTTTGCGTGCCTGCGGCGCAAACCTCGACAAACTCAAGCATGATCTGCAGGAGTTCATCGACTCCACCACGCCATTGATCCCTATCCATGACGAGGATCGCGAAACCCAGCCAACCCTGGGCTTCCAGCGTGTCCTGCAGCGTGCTGTTTTCCACGTACAGAGCTCGGGCAAACGCGAAGTGACTGGCGCCAACGTGCTGGTCGCAATCTTCAGTGAGCAAGAGAGTCAGGCAGTGTTCCTGCTGAAACAGCAGAGCGTTGCGCGCATTGATGTCGTCAACTACATCGCTCATGGTATTTCCAAAGTGCCTGGGCATGGCGATCACTCTGAAGGTGAGCAAGATATGCAGGACGACGAGGGCGGTGAGTCTTCTTCTTCAGGCAATCCTCTGGATGCTTATGCCAGCAACCTCAACGAACTCGCGCGCCAGGGGCGTATCGATCCGTTGGTCGGCCGTGAGCTGGAAGTCGAGCGTGTCGCGCAGATCCTGGCGCGTCGTCGCAAAAACAATCCGCTGTTGGTAGGCGAGGCGGGCGTGGGTAAAACCGCGATTGCCGAAGGCCTGGCCAAGCGTATTGTCGACAACCAGGTGCCGGACCTGCTGGCCAACAGCGTGGTGTATTCCCTCGATCTGGGAGCCCTGCTGGCCGGGACCAAATACCGTGGCGATTTCGAGAAGCGCTTCAAGGCGTTGCTCAATGAGCTGAAAAAACGTCCGCAGGCGATCCTGTTCATCGACGAAATCCACACCATCATCGGTGCGGGTGCCGCGTCCGGTGGCGTCATGGATGCCTCGAACCTGCTCAAGCCACTGCTGTCGTCGGGTGATATCCGTTGCATCGGTTCGACCACGTTCCAGGAATTCCGCGGGATCTTCGAGAAGGATCGGGCCTTGGCTCGGCGCTTCCAGAAGGTCGATGTGTCGGAGCCGTCGGTGGAAGACACCATCGGCATCCTGCGCGGCCTGAAAGGTCGTTTCGAAGCGCACCACAACATCGAATACAGCGATGAGGCGTTGCGTGCCGCTGCTGAACTGGCGTCGCGCTACATCAATGACCGGCACATGCCGGACAAAGCCATCGATGTCATCGACGAGGCGGGCGCCTATCAGCGTCTGCAGCCGATCGAGAAACGCGTGAAACGCATCGAAGTGCCTCAGGTCGAGGACATCGTTGCGAAAATCGCGCGGATTCCGCCAAAACACGTCACCAGCTCCGACAAAGAGCTGCTGCGTAACCTTGAGCGTGACCTGAAGCTGACCGTATTCGGCCAGGATGCCGCGATCGACTCGCTGTCGACTGCGATCAAACTGTCCCGCGCCGGTCTCAAGTCGCCTGACAAGCCTGTTGGTTCGTTCCTGTTCGCAGGGCCGACCGGTGTCGGTAAAACCGAAGCGGCACGTCAGTTGGCCAAGGCCTTGGGGATCGAACTGGTTCGCTTCGACATGTCCGAGTACATGGAGCGCCACACCGTATCGCGTCTGATCGGTGCACCTCCAGGCTATGTCGGGTTCGATCAGGGCGGTCTGCTGACCGAAGCCATCACCAAGCAGCCTCACTGTGTGCTGTTGCTCGATGAGATCGAGAAGGCGCATCCGGAAGTCTTCAACCTGCTGTTGCAGGTGATGGACCACGGTACGCTGACCGATAACAACGGGCGCAAGGCGGACTTCCGTAACGTGATCGTCATCATGACGACCAACGCCGGTGCCGAAACTGCGGCTCGCGCTTCGATCGGTTTCACCCATCAGGACCATTCGTCCGATGCGATGGAAGTGATCAAGAAGAGCTTCACGCCGGAGTTCCGCAACCGTCTGGACACCATTATCCAGTTTGGTCGCCTCAGTCATGAGGTCATCAAAAGCGTGGTGGACAAGTTCCTTACCGAGCTTCAGGCGCAGTTGGAAGACAAGCGCGTGCAGCTGGAAGTGACCGACGCTGCGCGTGGCTGGCTGGCGGCAAGTGGCTACGATACGGCGATGGGCGCTCGTCCTATGGCGCGTTTGATTCAGGACAAGATCAAGCGTCCGCTGGCGGAAGAGATCCTGTTTGGCGAGTTGGCCGACCATGGCGGTGTGGTTCATATCGATTTGAAGGATGGCGAGCTGACCTTCGATTTTGAGACCACGGCTGAGATGGCCTGACGGTTGTTGATCTGTTGTAAAGCTAGAGGCGCCTTCGGGCGCCTTTTTGCTGTTTGGGGTTTGGGTGTATATCCGTTGCTGCGGTAACGGCGGCTGGCGGTTTCGCCCTTACGGCGACTCACTTTTTTGACAAACGCCTCAAAAAAGTAAGCAAAAAAACGCTTGCTCCTACGTTCGGCCCGCTCGCTGAGGCTCGGGGTTCCTTCGCTCCGGGATCCATCCGGGGGGCATCGCCTCCGGTTTGCTTCGCTGCACCTCCTCTCGATGTGTTCGACTTCGTCGAACGGTCGCTGCGCTTCCACCCCGGATGAATCCCTCCTCTCAGCCTTCCGACGTCGCCCGTGGATCAAGATCAAGAGCTGTAGCCGAGCTAACGCTCATCCTGTTGAGTGGTGAGAAGCGGATGCACACCCATCCCCTGTAGGAGCTGTCGAGTGAAACGAGGCTGCGATCTTTTGATCTTGCTGTGGCTGTGGCTGTGGCTTTAGATCTTGATCTGCTTTTGATCTTTCGCCCCTTCGGCAGGCCGAGCGTAGGTGTCCATCAGGGGGTTAGGCGCGTAGCGCCGTGCGGCGAAGCCGCACACATCGAGAGGAGGTCGAAGCGAAGCCGACCGGAGGCGATGCCCCCTGATGGACACCGTAGCGAGGGTACGCGGAGCCCTAGCGAGGCGCCGTACGCCGGGGCGAAGCCTTTTGCTTACTTTTCGGCGTCTGGAAAAGTGAGTCGCTGTAAGAGCGAAACCATAATCAGCCGTTACCGCAGCAACGGATATACACCCAAAACCCAAGAACCCAAAACCCCAAAACCCCAAAACCCCAAAACCCAGGCCCCCACCAAATCGCAGACAAACAAAAACGCCCGGCATAAACCGGGCGTTTTGTATTGACTTGATTAGCGAGCGCGGTAAGTGATGCGCCCTTTGCTCAAGTCATAGGGCGTCAGCTCGACGCGCACTTTGTCACCGGTAAGAATACGAATGTAGTTCTTGCGCATCTTGCCGGAGATATGCGCGGTTACGACGTGCCCATTTTCCAACTCCACACGAAACATGGTGTTGGGCAGGGTGTCGACGACAGTGCCTTCCATTTCGAAGCTGTCTTCTTTCGACATGCAGTAAAGCCCTCGGTGTCCAATGAATGGCCCGGTGCAACTGCGCCAGGCAAAAGCGGCGTGCATTGTGCCCGAAAAATGGGGTTTAAGCCAAGGGGTTCTAGTTCAGGATGACCCAGCGTTGATTAATCAGCAGTTCGATAGGGCGATATTGGGTCTTGTAACTCATCTTTTTGCAGTTCTTGATCCAATAGCCGAGGTAGACGGCTTCCAGGCCAAGGCGCTTGGCCTCGGCGATCTGCCAGAGGATCGCGTAGCGCCCCAGGCTGCGGCGTTCTTCTTCGGGTTCGTAGAAGGTGTAGACCGCCGACAAACCGTTTGGCAGTAAGTCAGTGACGGCCACCGCCACGAGTCGGCCTTCAAGGCGAAATTCGTAAAAGCGTGAAAACGGCAGGTCACGCACCAGGAAGGTCGAAAACTGGTCACGGCTCGGCGGGTACATGTCGCCGTCGGCGTGCCGCTGCTCGATGTAACGCTGGTAGAGGTCGAAGTACTCTTCGCTGTATTGCGGCCTGGCAGGACGCACTTGCAAGTCGACGTTGCGTTTGAAAATGCGTTTCTGCTGACGGTTGGGCGTAAATTGCGCCACGGGGATGCGCGCCGGAACGCACGCATTGCAATTCTGGCAATGAGGCCGGTAGAGATGATCGCCGCTGCGACGAAAACCCATTTCAGACAGATCTGCGTAGACATGCACATCCATGGGCTGACTAGGGTCGAGGAACAGCGTGGTGGCCTGCTCCTCGGGCAGATAACTGCAAGAGTGGGGCTGAGTGGCATAGAACTTCAAACGCGCCAACTCGGTCATGATCAACCCTCGGGATAAGCTTTTGCATTAAGTGTAAGCCACGCGCGCAAATGTCGCTCAGCAAACCCAGGTGGCACGGCTGGGTTGATCCAGATGCTGCGCAAGGTAGCCGGCAAATTCGCGGCGGGGAATCGCCCTGGCCCCCAGGCTGTGCAGATGGTCGGTCGGCATCTGGCAATCGATCAGCACAAAACCCGAGTCTTTCAGATGTCGCACCAGTGTGGCAAAACCAAATTTTGAGGCGTTGTCAGCGCGGCTGAACATGGACTCGCCAAAAAACAGCTGCCCCATCGCCAGGCCATAGAGCCCGCCAACCAGCACGCCATCGTCCCAGACCTCCACGGAATGCGCGTAGCCGCGCCTGTGTAGTTCGAGGTACGCGGTCTGCATCGCTTCGGTAATCCAGGTGCCGTCGGCGTAATCGCGTGGTGCGGCGCAGGCGGCAATGACCGAGGCGAAATCCTGATCGAAGGTCACTTGATAGCGTTGCTGGCGCAGCAATTTGTTCAGGCTGCGCGAGACATGCAGTTCGTCGGGAAACAGCACCGTGCGTGGATCCGGCGACCACCAGAGGATCGGCTGTCCCTCCGAGAACCACGGAAAGCAGCCGTGACGATACGCCTGAATCAGACGATCGGCAGACAGGTCGCCGCCTGCGGCCAGCAGACCGTTGGGGTCGCGCATGGCTTTTTCCAGCGGCGGGAAGGTCAGGGTATTGCGTTGTAACCAAGTCAGCATGGCATCCGGGCTTGCAGAAGGGGAGGGCGGTGGCGGGCCGTTGGGCCCGCCGTCAAGTTTGCCGTCAAACGAGGGGAATGTCGTCGAGGTATTTCTCGGCGTCCAGTGCGGCCATGCAGCCAGCCCCTGCGGACGTCACTGCCTGGCGGTACACGTGATCGGCCACGTCGCCTGCGGCAAAGACACCGGGAATCTCCGTAGCGGTGGCATCACCTTCGTTGCCGCCTTTGACCAGCAGGTAGCCGTCGCGCATGGGCAGTTGGTCGATAAACAAGTCGGTATTGGGTTTGTGGCCAATGGCGATGAACACGCCGGCCACTGGCAGTTCGCTGGTTTCACCGGTGTGGCTGTCGCGCAGGCGGGCGCCGGTCACGCCGCTGGCGTCGCCCAGAATTTCATCCAGATGCTGATTCCAGTGCAGGCGGATATTGCCGTTGGCGGCCTTTTCGAAAAGCTTGTCCTGAAGGATTTTCTCCGAGCGCAGTTTGTCGCGCCGGTGGATCAGGTGGACTTCCTTGGCGATGTTCGATAGGTACAGGGCTTCTTCGACCGCGGTGTTGCCGCCGCCGACGACCGCGACCACTTGATTGCGATAGAAGAACCCGTCGCACGTAGCACACGCTGAAACGCCACGGCCGGCAAAGGTCTCCTCCGACGCCAGTCCCAGGTATTGCGCTGAAGCGCCGGTCGCAATGATCAGGGCGTCGCACGTATAGGTGCCGCCATCGCCGATCAGTTCGAAGGGGCGCTGCTGCAACTTGGCGGTATGAATGTGGTCGTAAACGATCTGTGTGTCGAAGCGTTCGGCGTGTTTTTGCATGCGTTCCATCAGCACCGGGCCGGTAAGGCCTTCGACGTCGCCGGGCCAGTTATCGACTTCGACGGTGGTGGTTAGCTGGCCACCTGCCTGTATGCCGGTAATGACAACGGGTTTGAGGTTGGCACGAGCGGCATAAACGGCTGCGCTGTAACCGGCAGGGCCAGAACCCAGAATGATCAGGCGGGAATGCTTCGCTTCGCTCATAAAAACACCTCATAAGCCTTTGTCACAAAAGAGAATGCATGCTCAAATTGAATCGCGCGTAACCTGCCTTTGGCTATGCTACATCCAAGGGCTTGAAGCATGGCATCGGGCGAACAAACCCGTACAATGCCTGCCTGTAACGGTGTTTGTAACAAAATAAGCAGTGCGTGCCGTGTTTAAAAAAACCAGGGCGCAGTGTTAAAAGTAGTCTCAGTTGCGCCTGTTAACTTTTTTACCTGCCTGGATTGGGCAGTTTTTTATAGTCAATCAACAGATGGACGCGCCACGGGCGCAGGAAAAGAAGCGTTTTGAAGAAATCCACCGCAGCACCCAAGACAGTCGTTCCGCTCTGGCGCCAGCATTTGCACTACCGGCTCAAGGAAGGTGCATTGATCGCCATCGGCGGCCTGTGCCTGTTCCTGATGATGGCCTTGTTGACGTATGGCAAGGACGATCCGGGCTGGAGCCACAACAGCAAGATCGAGGACGTGCAGAACTTCGGCGGACCGGTCGGTTCCTACAGCGCCGATATCCTGTTCATGGTGCTGGGTTATTTCGCCTATATCTTCCCGCTGTTGCTGGCGATCAAGGCGTATCAGATCTTCCGTCAGCGCCACGAAGCGTGGGAGTGGAGCGGCTGGCTCTTCTCTTGGCGCCTGATCGGCCTGGTGTTTCTGGTGCTGTCTGGCGCGGCCCTGGCACATATCCATTTTCACGCGGCGACCGGTCTGCCGGCCGGCGCTGGCGGTGCGTTGGGCGAAAGCCTTGGCGATCTGGCCAGGAACGCCCTGAACATTCAGGGCAGCACGTTGTTGTTCATCGCGTTGTTCCTGTTCGGCCTGACCGTGTTCACCGACCTGTCATGGTTCAAGGTGATGGACGTCACCGGCAAGATTACCCTCGACCTGCTGGAACTGTTCCAGGGCGCGGCCAATCGCTGGTGGGCCGCCCGTGTCGAACGCAAGCAACTGGTTGCGCAATTGCGTGAAGTCGACGATCGCGTACATGACGTGGTCGCGCCGACGGTCACCGACAAACGCGAGCAGGCCAAGGTCAAGGAACGCCTGATCGAGCGTGAACAAGCGTTGAGCAAACACATGTCGGACCGCGAGAAGCAGGTGCCGCCTGTGATCGCCCCCGCGCCGCCCAAACCGGCAGCGCCGAGCAAACGCGTGGAAAAAGAGAAGCAGGCGCCGCTGTTCGTCGACAGCGCCGTCGAAGGCACCTTGCCGCCGATCTCGATCCTCGATCCGGCAGAAAAGAAACAACTCAATTACTCCCCGGAATCCCTGGCGGCCGTCGGCCATTTGCTGGAAATCAAGCTCAAGGAATTCGGCGTCGAAGTCTCGGTGGATTCGATTCACCCAGGCCCGGTGATTACCCGTTACGAAATCCAGCCCGCCGCCGGGGTCAAGGTCAGCCGCATTTCCAACCTGGCAAAAGACCTGGCGCGTTCCCTGGCCGTGACCAGTGTGCGGGTGGTGGAAGTGATTCCCGGCAAGACCACCGTCGGTATCGAGATTCCCAACGAAGACCGCCAGATCGTGCGCTTCTCCGAAGTACTGTCGACGCCCGAGTACGACAACTTCAAGTCGCCTGTCACCTTGGCCTTGGGCCACGACATCGGCGGCAAGCCGGTCATCACCGACCTGGCGAAAATGCCTCACTTGCTGGTGGCTGGTACGACCGGTTCCGGTAAGTCGGTGGGTGTGAACGCGATGATCCTGTCGATCCTGTTCAAGTCCGGCCCGGAAGACGCCAAGCTGATCATGATCGACCCGAAAATGCTTGAGCTGTCGATCTACGAAGGCATTCCGCACCTGCTGTGCCCGGTGGTCACCGACATGAAAGATGCGGCCAACGCCCTGCGCTGGAGCGTGGCGGAGATGGAGCGTCGATACAAACTGATGGCGAAAATGGGCGTACGAAACCTGTCGGGCTTCAACGCCAAGGTCAAGGAAGCCCAGGACGCTGGTACACCGTTGACCGATCCTTTGTACAAGCGCGAAAGCATTCACGACGAAGCACCGCTGCTGACCAAGCTGCCAACCATCGTTGTGGTGGTCGACGAATTCGCCGACATGATGATGATCGTCGGCAAGAAGGTTGAAGAACTGATTGCCCGTATTGCCCAGAAGGCCCGTGCGGCCGGTATCCACTTGATTCTCGCGACCCAGCGTCCGTCGGTTGACGTGATTACCGGTCTGATCAAGGCGAACATCCCGACGCGCATGGCGTTCCAGGTGTCGAGCAAGATCGATTCGCGGACCATCATCGACCAGGGCGGTGCCGAACAATTGCTGGGCCACGGCGACATGCTCTACATGCCGCCAGGCACCAGCCTGCCGATTCGCGTTCACGGTGCGTTCGTGTCCGATGACGAGGTTCACCGGGTGGTGGAAGCCTGGAAGCTGCGTGGCGCGCCGGAATACAACGACGAGATCCTGGCCGGTGTCGAAGAAGCCGGCAGTGGCTTTGAAAATGGCGGCGGTGGCGGTGACGACGATGCTGAAACCGATGCTCTGTACGACGAAGCCGTCCAGTTCGTTCTGGAAAGCCGCCGCGCCTCCATCTCTGCGGTTCAGCGCAAGCTGAAAATCGGCTACAACCGCGCCGCGCGCATGATCGAAGCCATGGAAATGGCCGGGGTCGTGACGTCCATGAATACCAACGGTTCGCGTGAAGTCCTGGCCCCGGGCCCGGTACGCGACTGATTTGAATTGAAAGGGTGTCGCGGCATGCGACGCCCGTACTCCCACGAATGTTATGAGGACTCCCATGCGTCTTATCCGCATGCTGTTGCTGCCGGTACTGGCTTTGACCACGCTCTCGGCTCACGCCGATGACAAGGACGTGGCGCGCCTGACCCAATTGCTGGAAACGTCCAAGACCCTGACTGCACGCTTTTCGCAACTGACCCTCGATGGCAGCGGCACCCAATTGCAGGAAACCGCCGGTGACATGTCGCTGCAACGCCCAGGCCTGTTTTACTGGCACACCAACGCACCCGCTGAACAAACGATGGTTTCCGACGGCAAGAAGGTCACCCTGTGGGACCCGGACCTTGAACAGGTCACCATCAAGACCCTCGACCTGCGCCTGACCCAGACGCCAGCCCTGTTGTTGTCGGGTGACGTGTCCAAGATCAGCCAGAGCTTCGATATCAGCGCCAAGGAAGCGGGCGGTGTGATCGACTTCACCTTGAAGCCGAAAACCAAGGACACGCTGTTTGACAGCCTGCGCCTGTCGTTCCGCAACGGTCTGGTCAATGACATGCAACTGATCGACAGTGTCGGCCAGCGCACCAACATCCTGTTCACCGGCGTGAAGGCCAACGAGCCGATCCCGGCATCCAAGTTCAAGTTCGACATCCCCAAGGGTGCGGACGTGATCCAGGAATAAGAGCAGTACATAGAACCTGTGGGAGCGAGCTTGCTCGCGATTAGGGCATTACATTCAGCATCAATGCTGATTGCCCCGACGCCATCGCGAGCACGCTCGCTCCCACAAGTACTGCGGTGTTCTCAGTGAGGTTTCTACGTAGTGATGGACCTGTTTCGCAGTGCCCCGATTGCTCAGCCCCTGGCCGCTCGACTGCGTGCGGCCAATCTGGACGAGTACGTCGGTCAGGAACACCTGCTCGCTCGCGGCAAGCCTTTGCGCGAAGCCCTGGAGCAGGGTGCCCTGCACTCGATGATTTTCTGGGGACCGCCGGGTGTGGGCAAGACCACCCTGGCGCGCTTGCTGGCGGAAGTCTCGGATGCGCACTTCGAAACAGTCTCGGCGGTGCTGGCTGGCGTGAAAGAGATCCGTCAGGCGGTGGAAATCGCCAAGCAGCAGGCCGGGCAATACGGCAAGCGGACCATCCTGTTCGTCGATGAAGTGCATCGCTTCAACAAATCGCAGCAGGATGCGTTTCTGCCCTACGTTGAAGACGGCACGCTGATTTTCATCGGCGCGACCACTGAAAACCCCTCGTTCGAACTCAATAACGCCTTGCTCTCGCGGGCGCGTGTCTACGTGCTCAAAAGCCTCGACGAAGCGGCCCTGCGCAAACTGGTGCATCGCGCGCTGACCGAAGAGCGTGGCTTGGGCAAGCGGCAACTGACCCTCAGCGATGAAGGTTTCCAGATGCTGTTGTCCGCCGCCGATGGCGATGGTCGTCGTTTGCTCAACCTGCTGGAAAACGCCTCGGACCTGGCTGAAGACAACAGCGAGATCGGCATCGATTTGCTGCAAAGCCTGCTCGGCGATACCCGGCGCCGTTTCGACAAGGGCGGCGAGGCGTTCTACGACCAGATATCGGCGCTGCATAAATCCGTGCGCGGCTCCAATCCCGATGGCGCGTTGTATTGGTTCGCGCGGATGATCGATGGTGGTTGCGACCCGTTGTACCTGGCCCGGCGCGTGGTGCGCATGGCCAGCGAAGACATCGGCAACGCCGACCCGCGCGCCCTGAGCCTGTGCCTGGCAGCGTGGGAAGTACAGGAGCGCCTCGGCAGCCCTGAAGGCGAGTTGGCAGTGGCCCAGGCCATCACTTATCTGGCGTGCGCGCCGAAAAGCAACGCGGTGTACATGGGCTTCAAAGCCGCGATGCGCAGCGCCACCGAACACGGTTCGCTCGAAGTGCCGCTGCACCTGCGCAACGCACCGACCAAGCTGATGAAACAATTGGGTTATGGCGATGAATACCGCTATGCCCACGATGAGCCAGACGCGTACGCCGCGGGCGAAGACTATTTCCCGGAAGAACTCGAGCCACAACCGTTCTATCAACCGGTGCCGCGCGGCCTGGAGTTGAAGATCGGCGAAAAGCTCAACCACCTTGCACAACTGGACCGTCTAAGCCCCCGGCAGCGGAGAAAATAGTGATTCCTCTGGTTATAGCGGTCTCCATCGGCGGTGTTGCCGGCACATTGTTGCGCTTCGCCACCGGCAATTGGGTCAACGCAAATTGGCCGCGACACTTCTATACCGCGACACTCGCCGTTAATATCGTGGGCTGTCTGCTGATCGGCGTTCTATACGGTCTGTTTTTGATTCGCCCGGAGGTGCCTTTCGAGGTGCGTGCCGGGCTGATCGTCGGCTTCCTCGGGGGGCTGACGACTTTTTCATCCTTTTCACTGGATACGGTGCGCCTGCTGGAAAGCGGGCAGGTGCCGCTGGCCCTGGGCTATGCTGCGATCAGCGTATTCGGCGGTCTGCTCGCCACCTGGGCCGGCCTGTCCTTGACCAAACTTTGATAAACGAGAAACCGACATGCTCGATTCCAAACTGTTACGTAGCAACCTTCAGGACGTAGCGGACCGCCTGGCATCCCGTGGCTACACGCTGGATGTGGCGCGCATCGAAGCGCTGGAAGAACAGCGCAAGACCGTCCAGACCCGTACCGAAGCGCTGCAGGCTGAGCGTAATGCGCGTTCCAAATCCATCGGCCAGGCCAAACAGCGCGGCGAAGACATCGCGCCTTTGATGGCGGCCGTCGAGCGCATGGCAAGCGAGTTGAGCATCGGTAAAGTCGAGCTGGACACGATCCAGACCGAGCTGGATTCGATTCTGCTGGGTATCCCGAACCTGCCCCACGAATCGGTGCCGATTGGCGACGATGAAGATGGCAACGTCGAAGTCCGTCGCTGGGGCACCCCGACGGCGTTCGATTTCCCGGTCCTGGACCATGTTGCGCTGGGCGAGAAGTTCGGCTGGCTGGATTTCGAAACCGCCGCCAAGCTGTCCGGCGCCCGTTTCGCGCTGTTGCGTGGCCCGATCGCTCGCATGCACCGCGCTCTGGCGCAGTTCATGATCAACCTGCACACCAGCGAACACGGTTATGAAGAGGCTTACACGCCGTATCTGGTCCAGGCGCCAGCGCTGCAAGGCACCGGCCAGTTGCCGAAATTCGAAGAAGACCTGTTCAAGATCAGCCGCGAAGGCGAAGCCGATCTGTACCTGATCCCGACTGCAGAAGTATCGCTGACCAACATCGTTGCCGGCGAGATCGTCGATTCGAAACTGCTGCCGATCAAGTTCGTGGCGCACACGCCGTGCTTCCGCAGTGAGGCCGGTGCGTCGGGTCGCGATACGCGCGGCATGATCCGTCAACACCAGTTCGACAAAGTCGAAATGGTCCAGATCGTTGAGCCGTCGACGTCGATGGACGCGCTGGAAGGCCTGACCGCCAACGCCGAGAAAGTCCTGCAACTGCTGCAACTGCCGTATCGCACGATTGCCCTGTGCACCGGCGACATGGGTTTCAGCGCGGTCAAGACCTACGACCTGGAAGTGTGGATCCCGAGCCAGGACAAGTACCGCGAAATTTCGTCGTGCTCCAACTGCGGCGACTTCCAGGCCCGTCGTATGCAAGCGCGTTTCCGCAACCCGGAAACCGGCAAGCCTGAGCTGGTTCACACCCTCAACGGTTCCGGCCTGGCGGTCGGTCGTACTCTGGTGGCGGTGCTGGAAAACTACCAGCAGGCCGACGGTTCGATCCGTGTACCGGACGTGCTGAAGCCGTACATGGGTGGCCTCGAGGTCATCGGCTAAATGGACTATCTGCCGCTGTTTCACAACCTTCGCGGCAGTCGTGTGTTGGTCGTCGGCGGGGGGGAAATTGCCTTGCGCAAATCCCGCCTGCTGGCCGAAGCCGGTGCGCTGCTGCGGGTAGTTGCACCTGAAATCGAACCGCAACTGCGCGAGCTGGTTGTCGGCAGCGGTGGCGAGTGCCTGGTACGGGGTTATGTCGAGTCGGACCTCGACGGTTGCGGGCTGATCATTGCCGCCACCGACGACGAACCGCTCAACGCGCAGGTCTCCGCCGATGCCCATCGGCGTTGCGTGCCGGTCAACGTGGTGGATGCGCCCGCCTTGTGCAGCGTGATCTTCCCGGCGATCGTCGACCGATCCCCATTGATCATTGCGGTATCCAGTGGCGGCGACGCACCGGTGCTGGCGCGGTTGATCCGCGCCAAGCTGGAAACCTGGATACCGTCCACCTACGGTCAACTGGCCGGCCTGGCGGCGCGTTTTCGCACTCAGGTCAAAGGCTTGTTCCCGGATGTGCAGCAACGTCGGGCGTTCTGGGAAGATGTGTTCCAGGGCCCGATTGCCGATCGACAACTGGCCGGGCAGGGCGCCGAAGCCGAGCGCTTGATGCTGGCGAAAATCAGCGGCGAAGCGCCGCTTGCTACCGGTGAAGTCTATTTGGTGGGCGCGGGGCCGGGAGATCCTGATCTGCTGACCTTCCGCGCCTTGCGCCTGATGCAGCAAGCCGATGTGGTGCTGTATGACCGCCTGGTTGCACCGGCCATCCTCGATTTGTGCCGTCGCGATGCCGAGCGAGTCTACGTCGGCAAGCGCCGCGCCGATCATGCCGTGCCTCAGGATCAGATCAACCAGCAATTGGTCGATCTGGCCAAACAAGGCAAGCGTGTGGTGCGACTGAAGGGCGGTGACCCGTTCATCTTCGGGCGCGGTGGTGAAGAGATCGAAGAACTGGCGGCCCACGGCATCCCGTTCCAGGTCGTCCCGGGTATCACGGCGGCCAGTGGTTGCGCGGCGTATGCCGGGATTCCGCTGACGCACCGTGATTACGCGCAGTCAGTGCGGTTTGTCACCGGGCATCTCAAGGACGGCTCTACCGATTTGCCATGGGGCGACCTGGTCGCACCGGCGCAGACCCTGGTGTTTTATATGGGGTTGGTAGGTTTGCCGATCATTTGCGAGCAGTTGATCAAGCATGGTCGCGCAGCCGATACCCCGGCGGCGTTGATCCAGCAGGGCACGACGGTCAACCAGCGGGTGTTTACCGGCACCCTGGCCGATCTTCCACGGCTGGTGGCGGAGCACGAAGTGCATGCGCCGACCCTGGTGATCGTTGGGGAAGTGGTGCAACTGCGCGAGAAACTGGCGTGGTTCGAAGGGGCTCAGGCGCAAGTCTAGAAACCGCGTCGCTCCCATCGCCAGCAGGCTGGCTCCCACAGAGATTTGTGTCGTTCACAGATCTCCTGTGGGAGCCAGCCTGCTGGCGATTGGGGGCCTTAAAAACGGCACAAATCTCAGGCTTTACGCCAAACCCCTTTCCCGCTCAACCGCTCCCGATCATGGGGCGCGGTGAAGTCCTGCGCCGGACCCTTGGGCACAACACCCGTCGGGTTAATGGTTTTGTGGCTGCCGTAATAGTGATTTTTGATGTGCTGGAAATCCACCGTTTCGGCAATCCCCGGCCATTGATACATTTCCCGCAGCCAGTTCGACAGATTCGGATAATCGGCAATCCGCCGCAGGTTGCACTTGAAGTGCCCGTGGTAGACCGCATCAAAACGAATCAGCGTGGTGAACAACCGAATGTCGGCTTCCGTCAGGTATTCGCCGACGAGGTAACGGTTCTCGCTCAACAGCAGTTCGAGCCGATCCAGTTCGGCGAACACATCATCGAAGGCTTCTTCATAAGCGCTCTGAGAGGTGGCAAACCCTGCGCGGTAGACGCCGTTGTTCACGGCTGGATAAATCCGCTCGTTCAGCGCGTCGATCTCGCCGCGCAGTGGCGCCGGATAGAAGTCCAGGTCATTGCCGGTCAGTTCATCGAAGGCGCCATTGAACATGCGGATGATCTCCGCCGATTCATTGTTGACGATGCGGTTCTGCTGCTTGTCCCACAGCACCGGCACGGTGACACGGCCGGTGTAGTCGGCGGTATCGGCGGTGTAGCGCTGGTGCATGAATTTGAAATGATCGAGCTTGTCACCGGTCGAGCCGAGGCTCTGGTCAAAGGTCCAGCCGTTTTCCAGCATCAACCAACTGACCACCGACACGTCGATCAGGTTTTCAAGGCCTTTGAGTTTGCGCAGGATCAGCGTGCGATGCGCCCAGGGACAGGCGAGGGACACGTAAAGGTGATAGCGCCCAGCCTCGGCGGCAAAGCCACCGACACCGGTCGGGCCGGGCTTGCCGTCGGCAGTCAGCCAGTTGCGGCGTTGCGCCTGTTCACGCTGGAACGCGCCGTCCTTGCTGCTTTCGTACCACTGGTCCTGCCAGCGACCTTCAACTAACAAACCCATGTCCAAGACTCCTTAACCGATAAGCGTTGGAGAGGAGTCTATTCGGATAGGTTCGATAAAAAAGCGCAAATGTTAGCGGGTTATGATCGGTTAAATAGATCTATCCCGCGCGTCCCAATACTGTTGTGCGGTTTCGAAGGCTTGCTCGCGCGATTGACCGAGCCCGCGCAGCGCCAGGGCCATCGTCGAAATCAGGGCCATTTGCGGATAGCTGTCGACCACATCGCCGCGCCATACGGCTTTCAAGTGCTCTGGATCGAGCGAGGCCGGTTTGACATGGCGCTGCGTCGACATCTGCGGCCATTCCTCGTCCCAGCTTTCGCCGCCGGTGGTGCCGTACAAGTGACTGTCGGCGTCCGGGTTGATCTCGATTTCGCCGCCATCGCCCTTGACCACGATTGCGGTATCACCGAGCAAGCCGCTCGCATCGCGATGCACGGCCTGATAACCGGGATGGAAAATGCTTTGCAGGCCACAGCGGGCGCCTAGCGGATTGAGAATCCGCGTCAGCGAATGAATCGGCGAACGCAGGCCCAACGTGTTGCGCAGGTCGATCATGCGTTGCAGTTGCGGCGCCCAATCCACCAGCGGCATGAAGGCCAGACCGCCCCGGTCCAGCGCTTCGCCGACCTGCTGCCAGTTGCGGCACAGCGGGATGTTCAACTGATCCAGCAACTGTTCGCTGTACAGCCGGCCGGCCGTGTGTGCGCCAGCGCCATGCATGAAGATGCGCACGCCGTTCTGCGCCAGGCACTTGGCGGCCAGCAGATACCACGGCAGGTGGCGCTTCTTGCCCGCATACGTCGGCCAGTCCAGATCGACCGCCAGCGCCGGCGGGTTCAGCCGTTCACGCAAGGCTTCGGTGAACCCGGCCATTTCCTCGGCGCTTTCTTCCTTGTGCCGCAGCAACATCAGAAATGCACCAAGCTGGGTGTCTTCGACCTTGTCGTCGAGCACCATGCCCATGGCTTCGCGAGCTTCGATCCGGGTCAGGTCACGAGCGCCACGCTTGCCCTTGCCGAGGATGCGCACGAACTGGGCGAAAGGGTGTTCGGCGGGCGTTTCGAGGGTCAGCGCTGGAGAGTCGGTCATAAACAATTCGTCGGTTTGGGCAGGCCCGCCAGTTTCGCGGCGAGTTTGGCAGGGGTGCCTTTGAACAGTCGGTTCAGGTGCAGGCTGTTGCCTTTTTCCGGGCCGAGCTTCAGTGCGGTGTACTTGATCAACGGACGGGTCGCAGGCGACAGCTGGAATTCGTCGTAGAAACGGCGCAGCAGCTCGAGCACTTCCCAGTGTTCCGGGCTCAACTCGATGTCTTCGGCGGCGGCGAGGGCGGTGGCCACCTCGTTGGACCAGTCGCTCAGATCGACCAGGAAACCGTCCTTGTCCAGTTCAATGGCGCGGGCGCCGACGGTCAGGGAATTCATAGCCAACTGTTGACCTTGTCATAGTGAATCGACAGCTCGACGAAGGCCGGGTAATCGATTGCCTTGACCGCGTCAGGAATCTCCAGCGCACGAGCCTGGGCGTCTTCGGCCAGTGCGAACAGTTTCAAACTACGGGCATTCAGCGCATTGAACGGCGCTGTGCCGGGTTGCAACGCATACACCGCGTCGCCGGTCAGCAACAGCGCATCGTTCGCGCCAATCACCCGCAGGCAACTGGTCAGGCGGTCGTCGCCGAATGGGGAATGAGACAACACGTGCAAAGTCGACATCAGAGGGTGATCACCTGGTCGTAACGGTCAATAAGCGCAGTGATTTGCTCGGCAGCCAGCACCTGGGCTTCTTCAAGCGAGAAACAGGTCGGGTCCAGGCCACGTTCTGCAGCGCTGTCGGCACAGACAAACAGCTCTTCAACACCGAACATCGGCAGCGCTTGCAGGTTGGCGCTCAGGTCTTTTTGCTGCAGGGCCTTGGCGTCCTGTTTGGCGGCGAGCTGAAACACGCCGTCATCGAGAAACAGCAAACCGATCGGCAGATCGAAAGCACCGCCGGCCAGCACGATGTCCAGCGCTTCGCGCGCGTTCGGCCCGGACCACGGTGCCTGACGGCTGATAATCAACAAGGACTTGGGCATCTCACGCGCCTCCGAAACAGATCAGGCGGTCGGCGTCCTGCACGGCGTCATGCAGCTGGCCCAGACCGGATAATTCCCACGGCGCGCCGACCGACACAGCCTCGCGCTGATAGCGTCCGGCTTCTTCTTCGTTCAGCACACCACGGCGCAGGGCGGCAGCGATGCAGACAACGCCATCCAGTTGATGCTCAGTGACAAAGACGCGCCATTGCTTGGGCAAGTCCAGTTCATCCTGGGGCGTGACCACGCTGCCTGAGGCGTTATAAACGCCGTCCTGATAGAAAAACAGCCGGACAATTTCATGCCCGCCCGCCAGTGCGGCCTGGGCGAACAGCAAGGCGCGGCGCGAGGAGGGCGCATGGGCGGCGGAAAACAGCGCGATGGCGAACTTCATGACGGACTCGATCAGCAAAACTGTGGCCATGATAAAGCTTTATCGGCGAGGCGGCGAAGGGCGTTTTGATCATTGACCGAGTCGCCGCCATCGCGAGCAGGCTCGCTCCCACAGGGGTTTTGTGGCGAATATCGATTTCGTGTACGACATTAATCCCTTGTGGGAGCGAGCCTGCTCGCGATGGCGGTCTGGCAGGCACCGCTCAGCGCGGCATATAGCCCAACTGCCAACGCCGCGGAATGCTCAACGACAGCACCCCAAGCGCCGCAGCCAGCAATCCGCTGGCAAACAACGCCTTGAGCCCTAGTTGATGTTCCAGCACGGCACCCAGCACGGCGCCAGCAAACATGCCCGTCCAGGGAATCAACTGAACCCTCCAGCCATTGCGCCGTTCGCCGAGTATCCAGCGCCCCAGACCACGACCGAAGCGCGACAGGGCGCCGGTCACGTAGGTGAGGCCGACCGGCAGACCGTTCACTTCTTCCACCGCCGCATTGAGCATGCCCATGGCGATGATGGCTGCGAGCAACGCCGGCAATTGTTCGTCATAAGGCCAGGCAGCGGCGCCGCAAAGCAGCATGGCGATGCACAGTAATAACGGCAGTGCCCGTCGCCCGCCCAGACGACTGATCACAATGCCCAAGGCGTTGCCGACGACAAAGGTGGCCACAAGGATCAACAGGCGCAAGGTCAGCCCGAGATTGCCGTCGCTGATGGCGACGGCAAGGCGGGTGGTATTGCCGCTCATGAAGGAAACAAAGTCACCGCTGGCCATGAAGCCGATGGCATCGGTCATGCCAGCGAGCACCGAGAGTGCAGCGACCAGCGACATGCCGATGCGGCCGCGCCATTTGCGGGCGTGCAGATGGCCCGGACTGGCGCGGGTACTTGAAGGAGACGGTAGCATCGGTTGAGGCATCCTTGAGCGGGGGCGGTTACTTGCTCAACCCATATAACTCACAATATTCCAGCCAGTCCAGACCCGCCATCTCAGCCACTTCCTTGTGTACTTCCATTCGCTGAGTCTCGTAGTCCTCAGGCGTGTCGACAGTCAGTTTCAGCGTCAGCTCCCAGGCAAACAAACCCAGGCGTTCGGCTTCGGCTTCGAACGCTTCATGCAAGCGCTCCTCGCGGTATTGCGCGGCGGTCTCGCCTTTGGCCTGGGCCAACAGCGGATTGAGGTTGTCGAGTTCTTGGCGCAGCTCGGGGTGCTCGTCGAGAAATTTCTCCAGCGCCCGTTCGTGTTGCTGTTCGGTTGCCGCCATGGTCACTCCTTGAGGCTGCTTTTATGAAGATTGCTTCTTGCTGGCCTTGGCCGCAGCGGCCAGGCACTCGAGTGCAAACTGCTCGGGGTATGTCATCTGGATCGGCGTGGTTTCGCCCTTGACGGTCCGTTCGCCGTCGAGGATGTAGCGAATCCGTTTGTCGGTGACGCCAATTCGCTTGGCGATCCAGGAAGGGGTCTGACCGATCTGGCTGATCAGCTTGTCAGCGTATTCAGCGGTCGGTTTGTAATACTCGGCGTTGGGTGTCATGGACGTTCCAGAAAAATAAGCCCGAAGAAAGGGCGATGCGACGGCAATTGCGCGACAGGGTGCGCGAATCGTCCGTCGATGTCGCGCTATAAATGAAGTAAAGCAGAACGATACGCCGTGCCACGGTGATACAGTCCGCTTTTTCTTGATGAGCGAACGCGATGCGAATTCTGATGGTGGCGCTGGCCGTAACGTTGCTGGCCGGATGCGCCGGTTCGGTGATGAACGATGCCCGCACCAAAGCCCCTTACAAAACCCTGAAATCGGACAAACCGGAAAAAGTCGTCGCGCAGTGCGTGCAGTTTTCCTGGCAGGACGAGGCGGTGTTCGGTGTCGATGCCGCTGCTTACCTGCAGTCGGGTGAGAAGGGTGGGACCACGGTCTACACGCGCTCGGCGGAGTCGTTTGTCGACGTCACGACCGATGCTTCTGGAACCGTGCTGAGTTACTACGCGCAGCATGACGACTTTGTCGCCAAGCGCCGTCTGGCTGCGCTGGCAACCTGCCTCTGAGGCCGACGCAGTACCCCTGTGGGAGCGAGCCTGCTCGCGATAGCGGCTTATCATTCAACATTGATAGCGATTGACAGGCCGCCATCGCGAGCAGGCTCACTCCCACAGGAGTTTGCGCTATTTCGTCACAGGCGCTTCTGGAAAAACAGGCGCTTGTGCCCCGGCGGATAGTCGACAATCTGGCCCAGCTCGCTGTAGCCCAGCTTCTGGTAGAACCCCGGCGCCTGAAAGTCGAACGTGTCGAGCCACACCCCAACGCATTCCTTCTCCCGCGCCACGTCTTCGGCCATTCGCATCAACTTCGAGCCCAGGCCTTGTCCCCGGGCCTGTTCCGGCACCGACAGCAATTCGATGAACATCCACTGGTAAAACACCCGAGCGTAGAGTCCGCCGAGGATCTCGCCGCTTTCGTCACGCACCAGTAACGCAATGGGTTCCTGCATCGAGACGCCGGCCTTTGAGGCGTTATAAGCGCGCAATGGCAAAAGGATCGCTTGCCGCTCTTCATCTGTGGGGTTTTGCGAGCGTTCAATGCGCAGGGTCATCAGCTACATCCTTATGGCTTTGGGAATAACGATCCCCAAGCCTATCCCGGCAGGTGGTCGTTGTTCCAGCCCTTCAGGTGGAACCCTCGCTCGCGCCCGGATGTCTAGCCTAAACAGCGTCATTCCAGAACGCAGCCGATGAGGATCCCCCGTGAATATTTTTGAAGCCCTGCGTGAAAGCCACGACCGTCAACGCACCTATGCCGACGCGCTGATCAAGACCAGTGGCGACACCCCGGAGCGGGTCGAGGCTTACAAACAGCTCAAGTCCGAATTGCAGGCCCACGAAACCGCGGAAGAGCGGCATTTCTACATCCCGCTGATGGAGTTCGACAACGGCGTCGACCTGAGCCGTCATGCCATCTCCGAGCACCACGAAATGGACGAAATGATGGAAGAGCTGGATGAGACAGAGATGTCCAGCCCGGCCTGGCTCGCGACTGCCAAGAAGCTTTGCGAGAAGGTTCATCACCACCTGAAGGAGGAAGAGCAGAAGTTCTTCCAGATGGCCGGCAAGCTGCTCGATGACAAGCAGAAAGAGACGTTGGCTGGCCAGTACGTAAAGGAATACAAGGCTCAGCTTTCCTGATCGAATCCGGGCGCCCGGTTGGCACTTTGGGGCGTAGTCCTTTTGCTATGCCGCGAGTAAGCGCTAGCTCAGACAACTGGTTATACATCCAGTATTTGTTTGGTGTTGGTTTGAGACGTCATGCAGCCACGGTTTTTGGTCCCATGGACAAAAAAACTGGCTCCGTTAGCTTGAAGGCCTCTCCTCGGGAAGGAGAGTTCTCAAGTCAACGGAGTGAAAAGATGAACCAACCACACGCTCAAACCCAACTGCGGCATGGCCGCGTCACTTCCCCAGCAAGCCGTGGCTCGGTCGCCGTGGAGCTGGGGCTGCTGGGCAACTGGCAAGTCAACGAAATGGAAGGTGGCAAGAACTTCCCGGCATTGATGGCCGGGCCTTTCCCGGCGCCTTACCAGACAGACAGCGACAGTGTCGCTCCGCCTGGCGATGGTCATATCCTCAGCGGCGGTAAGGTCGATGTGCGTGACTGCCTCAATTTCACCAACGAAGAAATGAGCCTCAAGCTCAACCGACGGTTCACCTGGCCGATGCTGAACGTCAATCCGGGTCAGACCTTTAACGTCACCTGGGAATACTCCGCGCCCCACGTCACCCGTGGCTACAGCTGGTTCATCACCCGGGACGGCTGGAACCCGAAACAGCGGATCAGCCGTGCGCAGCTTGAGCCGACATCGTTTTTCGACGATTTCTACACGCAGGTGCCGTATTACAGTCATTCCGCCGAGATGAAAGCCAAGGTCAATCACCAAGTTGCTTTGCCGGGCAACAAGAAGGGCCATCATGTCATTGTGCTGATGTGGATCGTGGCCAACACCGGGAACGCGTTCTATCAAGCGTTCGATGTGGACTTCAAGTGACAGGCCGGTAATAAGGTCCGGTAGTCATGCCTGATGCTGTTCGCTCAAGAATGATATGGGGTTGGGGTTGGGGTTGGGTACATATCCGTTTCTGCGGTCATGGCCACTATTGGTTCCGCCCTGACGGCGGGTCACTTGGAAGAGCGCCAAGTAACCAAGCG